>NZ_DGYQ01000008.1:0-9031 GCF_002396765.1 Exiguobacterium sp. UBA5002 | reverse complement strand
GTTATGTCCCAGCCTCGTTTTTTCGTATCATCGGTCAAACAGAGTAACTGCCGTCTGGTTGTTCAAGTAATTCAAGGGTTTGAGTGCGCATCATTTGATCCGTTTTGAAGTACGCATCGACGACACGAGAAGCGGCAAACCCATCCTCCATCGGACCGTATGTCGCACGGAACGTATCGAGTTGCGCTTGATACATTTTCGTCAGACGCGGAATGTCCGATAAGGCGTGAAGCAAAGCCTC
Organism: Exiguobacterium sp. UBA5002; assembly: GCF_002396765.1. Taxonomy (NCBI): domain Bacteria; kingdom Bacillati; phylum Bacillota; class Bacilli; order Caryophanales; genus Exiguobacterium; species Exiguobacterium sp. UBA5002. Next base: position 8,790 of record NZ_DGYQ01000008.1, on the reverse strand, counting down.
TTCCGTTTCTAAGATCGGTCCCGGAAGGTCATTGTAGTAATCCAGGTAGAAGCCGCGTAACGTATCTCGATAAAGATCGAGGTCATACGCATAGAACATCATTGGACGATTCATGTTCGCGAAGTCGAAGAAAACAGAAGAATAGTCTGTGATCAGTAGATCGGTGATCAAGTAAAGTTCTTGAATATCCGGATAGGCCGTCACGTCGATGAATTGTTCCCGGTGCTGCGCTGGAATCTTCGGCTTTTTCGTGACGAGCACATGCGTCCGAATCAAGAAGACATACTCATCGCCTAACGCTTCCGCGACCCGGTCGAAATCAAACGGATAGTCGAAGTAGAACTTCCCTTTACCGAGCGACTGATGGTCACGGAAAGTCGGTGCATACAAGATGACTTTCTTGTCTTCCGGTAGTTGAAGCTGCGTCCGGATCCGTTCGATTGTCGCCGCATTATTCGCCGTAAAGAAGAGATCGTTTCGCGGATAACCAGATTCGACGACCGGTCCCCCGTACTGGAACGCACTTCTAAAGATGTTCGTCGCATAGGGACTCGGAGACAAGAGGACGCTCCATTGCTGGATCGCGTTCGTTACACGCTCGACATAGCCTTCGTCCCGTCCATGGATCTCGTCTAAGTCAAACAACATCTTCTTCAAAGGTGTGCCGTGCCATGTCTGAATGTAGGTCGTCTCTTTTCGCCGCGTCATGTAATGCGGGAAGTTCTGATTGTTGACCCAAAACTTCGCCGTCGCCATGTAATAGAAATAGGCAGGAGATAAGCGTTTGACGACTTTTGCGTTCGGATCTCCGAGATAAAGCTTCTTGTTATAGATCCAGACGACTTTGTAGCCGAGTGCTTGTTTCTTCAGTTCCTCGTAAATGTAACGCGGACTGTCCGCGTAATGTTTACCGAGCCCACTCTCGAAGACGACGAGTTTCGGGTCGACCGGCAAGACGCGTTGCATGAGCCGGTATCCAGCCTTCATCGTCGGGAAGTAGAACCGGCTTCGGCGATAGACCTTAAAGAGGATGTTCGCTGCCTCGTTCGTCTGAATCTTTTCAAAGAGACTCGTCTGTTTCGTATAATTAGCGATTGTTTGATAGACCTGATCAGAGTAAGTCGTATCCGTTTTCGTCAAGAAGACGTCAGCGCGTCGTTTGTATTCGTCCGCCATCTCAAAATTATGGCGTGCCGTCGCGTCAAGATCGTCGAACAGGTCATCAATCGTTTTTGAGATTCGACCCGGTAATTCGTTCTCGAGATCGAGATATGAACCGAGTGGACCGATGAAGCGTTTCGGGTCGAATTGGAGATAGTGAACCGGTCGCTTTAAGAAACTGAAGTCAAAGGCAACACTCGAGTAGTCAGTGACGAGCAACAGGCTCTCTTTTAATAACCCTTGGACGTCACGTTCGCCTTGGTGGATGACCGTGATCGGTAAGTTCTCGAAATGACTCGAATATTGCTGCATGTTTGGATGCAGGCAAAGAACGATCTCGAGACGATGCTGTTTCGCGTACGCATGCAAACGATCACTCGATAGGAACGCTTGGTACTGCTGATAGTATTCTGATTCGAAGAACTGGAGTGGCGTCTGTAACCACGACCGCCACGTCGGAATGACGAGCATCTGACGTTTGACCGGGACGTCATTTTTCAAGAGTGCATCAAAGCGAGACAAGCCAGTAATTTTGACCTCGCGCTCAGCGTATCCCATATCTTGTGTAACGAGTCGTTTTTCCCGCTCCGAGCTGACAAGGAACAAATCCGTGTCGAAGGCAGCAGCAAATTTCCCGTATTGATTGTTCATGTTCTTCGTTCCGAGAACCCCGTGTTGGATGAAGACACGATCTGCACGCATCTTGCGTTTGAACGGCTCCGAGCGAAGCGGATACAAGTATTCCGCGTGGTGTGTCCCGATGACCTTCTTTGCCATCAAAGAGTGATAGATGTGTTCCTTCGATTTGATCGGCAAGACGTTTCCGAGCGGAGCGACTTGCGCATATTCGTTCGACGCCGGATCGATGACGTAATAGACCGGTCGCTCCGGATAGGTCTCGCGCATGTATTTGAAGAAGTGGTAACCATTGTCCTGCGCTTTATATGGACGTTCTCCGACGAGCCACGTGTTCTTCTCGGCAAACAGCCGGTAGAGCGGGGCAAATGTCATCAGATGATTCAGATAGGCGTAATTTTCATTCGTGAACTCGGTCATCTCAAATGATAGATTCCGGTGACCGACCGTGTAGTACGGAATGATATGCATCGTCGACGTCTCATCTTTCCCTAACGCTTCCGGTGTCAGCTGACGCGTGATATAACGGGCACGACCGAGACGGTGTAATTTCGGTTCCGATCGGTGATAGAAATCGAGCGTGATGAAAGCATCATAAACCCCTTCTTGCAATTGGGCTGCTTGATAGAGGTGCGACCAGTGAATCTTCGCCGTGTAATGATAGAGATACAATCCGAATTTTTTCGCACTTACCTCGTTTTGGTACAACCAATCGATTGGGATAGGGACTTGATCGCCACTCTCTCGGTGAACAAGGAGCAACCGTCCCGTCTTGATGAACGCATGACGCGTAAAGGCTTTTCCGCTGATGACTGTCGTCGCCTTCGTCTCATTATGGACCGCATCGATTTGAATCTTCGGCTTCGTCTGCGGTTCTTTGTTCAGCAACAGACGCAGGTTGCCTTTTAAATCCGTATACAACTGGACGAATTCGTTGAACGTCTCATCCATCAACGGCGCGAGAGGCGCAGGGATCTGTGTATCAAGGAAACGTCCTAGCAGAATCTCACGGGTGAAGACAGACGCGTCGAGCGTAGCATGACTCGGTAAGCCGTCAGATTCCCATTTCTGTAATTGCTCCGGTGTGAGGTGTTCAACTTTTTTCGTGAACGTAAGCCAAAGCGAAAAACGACCAATCGGATAGAGCGTATCTTGATCGGCTTCGACGTACTCGATCTCAGCGAGACCGTCTTCTTCGACCGTCGGAACGTCCGCCTCTTCTTGCATCTGAGCAACATGCTGACTCAATTGAGACACGATTGAATGCGACAGCTGAAAGGTGAAGCGATGATCGTCCAGTTGGTTCGGCACTTCAAGGACCGTCTCTTGCGATCGATCGCGGATACGTAACGACGTGATCGTCAGCAACGGATCATTCAATTGACCGGATAGCGTATAGTCTGTCGGCGAAGATTGAATCTTTAACGATTCTTTTAATGCCGATCGTTTAAGCTTTTTTTGTTTTTTCGGAAGTACGGAATGTCCAAATTGGAGCACCCGGAGAGCAGATTTAAACAGCATGGAATCAAGGAACCTCCTACTAAAAGATGTTTTATGAAAGCGCTATCTTCCCTTAGCATTCTATCATAATCAATAGCTAAAACATCCTAAAATTTGAAAAACAATGCGGACTTTGGTGGATAGACAAAAAAACCTCCTCACAGGGGAGGAGGTCGACTAACTATTCGTCGAGCTGATTCAAAAGCATCAGCCAATTTTTCGTGAAAAGATCATCCGAAAAACGCTCAACCGAATGCAAGGCGGCTTCGCCCATTTGACGTCTTAGGGACGGTTGCTCCATCAAGCGGATCGCTGCTGCTGCGAAAGCTGACGTGTCACCTGTTGGAATGATAAAACCAGTCGTTCCATGCTCAATGATTTCATGGGGACCGTAACAAACATCGTAGGCGATGACCGGAACACCATAGCCCATGCTCTCAAGGATCGCCATCCCGAACCCTTCGGATTGCGACGTAAAGATCGTTGCGACAGCACCATGATAAGCGTCTTGAATGTTCGTGACGAACCCTTTGAAACGGATGTGCTTCGTTAATGACAATTCCTTGATCAAAGCATGGAGATCCTTTTCGAGCTGATCGTTGTAACCGAAGCCATAGAAATCAAGGAAGGCATTGGGGTGGTGGTCGACGATCTTCCGCATGACACGGACACTCGCAGCGACATCCTTTTTGACTTGAATGCGCGAGACGACGATGAACCGATTCGGATCAGGTTCAGGAAGTACCGAGTAGTCGGCTTCCGGAACAGCACCAACACCGTGTGGAATCGCATGGAACGTTTCCGGATGACCGAACTGGTTGGTCATATGCGCTTGTTGACGAGGTGTTGCCGTGATGACACGATCCCACTCGTCGATGCGACCGAATAATGTATCCCAGACACCACTGACGGCTGCTGTCTCATTGAAGGGCGACACGAAGTGATTGCTATGCCCGAAGGCGATCTTTTTAATATTCGGATGCTTGATGTCTAGGATGACCGCATCCAAATTTTTTTCGGTAGGTTGGCAAGACGATCCCGGTATTCTGATGAGATCAAGACCGCGTCATGTTGATCTAACAGCTTGTTCAAGACGAACGTATTAAAGATCGCTGGATCATTGAACTGTTTTTCCTGACCGGCTTCGAAATAAAATAGATGACTCCAGTCTGCCGAGTTGATTTTATGCCAAATCGTCAAATAACACGTTCCATCACTGTGGAAGAAGGAACGGGAGACCGGCTTATTCGATGTAAGCGAATACTGGATCGTCTGCACCAACTGCCCGTTATCAATGTATTCCTCGCGGCGTAGGCGATGGCGATTCTCTGAAAAATAATCGATGAAGCTGAGCTGATTGTTAGCGTCAAACCGAGCGTACTGGACGTATGTACCATTGTCGAACAATCGATAGGAATCTTTTTCGGCACGGCTCGCATCGAGGAACAACGTATACCGTTTTTCCCAACGCGGAATCAATTCGGCTTTCGAAGAAACGACGGACCGTTTGTCTGCCTGGCGGCGTGCTAAAAAATTGATGACGTTGACGACCTGGATGCGAGGATCAAGCAAACGCGCCTCGACTATCTCTTCGCGAATCGCTTCGAGGTTCGGTTGAATCCCTAACGTCACGAGTGTGACATTTCGCTCCGGATCAGCCGTGATGATGGCATTCGCGCGTTTAATGACTGCTTTTGATAAACCGCCACGCTAAGCTGCTAACGTATTCAATGTAAAAAACAAATCTCGTTTCATAGGGCATCTCCTTATATAGCGCTTACAATTTTATTTAGTAGCATAAAATATGGATCATATCGGTGAACCTTATCCATACTATAGCATACTTTGTTGGAATAATAAGGAACCTAGGAACGAGATCTCTCTATCCCTAGGTGTATTGTTAAGCTTCGTTGATCGGTTGAACGAATGATCGATTGGCTGTGATGTACATATCCTGAGCCGTTTTCAAGCGTGGTGTGCCTTTCGATGACAGGACGACCTTCTCAATTTGAAGCACTGTATCGGGTGTGTTTTTCGTCGGTAGTTCATTTTTAAAGTCGCGATCGGCGTACTGTTTACATGTCTTCAAAATCCGGACTGTTGTTGGAGGCACAGTCAGATACGTCTCGTTATCGATCACAGGCGGAAGATGGACATATTTTTTGTTTGCCGTGACGTAAGCCCCATCAGCCGTGACGAGTCGTGGTGTGCCAGCAAGCGTCAACTTTAGATCACTGATCGTCAGGAGTTGACCGACTTCGAGCGCTGCTTGCTTATGCTCGAATTCGAGGTCATCATACAAAAAGGCTTTCTCGAGTACGACGACTTGCGTCGGTGCTTCGATATGATACTTCGTCGCGTCGATTTTCTGTAACGGTGATTTTTGTTCCTCGGGACGAAATTCGACTTTAAGTTGCTGATAATGCAAATGCATTTCGTCGACACTACTCGGTAACGTCATCCGGACGACGAACGGATGGTAGTCGTCATGGATCAGCATCAATTGGAATGGATCTGAACGCGGTTCGAGTGCCTCCGTCGGAATAAACAATTCAGTCCCTTCGATATGGAACGGAACGTCGGTCTCCGTTGTTTCATCGTTGGGTGCGATTAAGAGAACTTGATCGACCGAAGACATGTCGTCTTTGAGTAATTGTACGACTTCATAGAAGAGACCATCAACGAGACGCGTGCCTGCATACGTAGCAAAGAATGGCTCAAGGACAGGACCGAGATGACTCAACGAAGCAGGCATCCGGTAATAAAGACGATTCTCCGATACATATCGCCGGGCTTTATGTTTTTGGACGAGCAGCGTGATGAAGGTGACGAAGCTGTCATAATCTTTTTGCTGAAGTAAGGCGTACTGTTTTTGAAAGATGTCATCAAAAATGAAATCCGCTGGATCTGCACCATGGCGTTCAAAAACGGCAATCATTTCGCGGAACAGGTCAAAAAAGGTCTGCTGTTGCGGATGCTCAAGGAAACGCTTGTTGTTGAACAGTCGGGAGAGGAAGTCCATCTCGATCAATCGACTCAAAGCATGGGTTTTAGCAACTGCCGGAATATCAAGTTCGAGCGTTTTCTCAAGCACTTGTAAATTGAAGGTCGTCTTTTCGAAAATACTTGTTTGTCCGACAAGCGAATCATTCATCGCGAAACGATTGACGTGATAGACCGGTGCCGGATTCATCGAAGCCGTTTGGCATTTCGAGATGGCTTCAAAGAAGAAGAGTTTATCTTCACCGTACTGCATCGCGCTGAACCGAATGTTATGTTCAAGCAAGACGGAGCGCTTCAGAATTTTCCCTGGAGGTCCGACCGCGCGGAACACTTTATCGATTTCATACGGAACAAGCTGATTCGCTGTCGTAAACGATGCAAAGCGACCAACCTTTTGAATCGACGTGTTGGTATGTTTGATCGTTTGACCGAATGCGATATCGGCATCATGCGAAGCGGCTTGTGCGACGAGTCGAGGGAATCCGACTGGATCGAGACGATCATCAGCATCTAAGAACGTGACGTAGGTACCTGTCGCTTCTTCAATTCCGACGTTTCGCGGTTGTGCAGGACTGCCCGAATTTTCAGGAAGTTCGATGATGCGAATGAAATCCATCGTTTGTGCAGCCGTGTGGAGAATCGATAACGATTCATCCGTCGAACCGTCATCAACGAAAATCGCTTCGATTGTTGAGTGATCGAGCGTGAGTTCTTGGATCGATGCGATACAAGTTGAGAGATATGTCGCCTTATTGTATACAGGAATAATGATCGATGCGGTTCTTTCCATCAGTAATTCCCACCTTAAACTAAATATTAAAAAATACCCCCTGAACTGTGCCTTAAAACAGATGAAGGAAAGAGAAGGATAAGAAAACACGAAAATGGTCGATGGCTCCATAAAATAATGGAGTCATCGACCATTTAGACAATTAACCAATCAGCCTTATAGGATTAGAATTACTTGATTCCAATGTTCTCAAGGTATTTTTTTTCAGAGGCATCGATTTTACCGCTGATTTGTTTCGAATACGTCTTCCGCGCGTAAGTCGATCCTTTTTTCTGATAAATGGCTTTTTGTCCTTCAGATGATTGGTCGTAATAGATTTCGATTAAATCTTTATCCTCATAGACGATGACGCCCGTTTCATCAGTGTTTCGCTTTAGTTGCTGGTTGATCTGTTGCTGCTTCAAGTACTGGTTTTCAGACTTGAAGACTTGATTGATGGCTGCATCGTATTTCTTTTTTGCTTCCTCACTAGTCGTATTTCCGTCTTGATCGTAATTGCTACATCCTGCTAGACAGACGATCGAAAATAGCAGTAAAAATAAAAGTTTGCTTTTCAAATGCGAACCCCTCCGAAGTACACGTTCTGTATTACCGATAGTATACATCAAGGCAACACTTCATATGTAGCTTACTTAAGAAAAAGGGAAGTGTTTCATGTTGGTCGCACTATAGTTCGATGGCATCGATGACGCCTTCAGGATACTCCCAGACATTGCCTTCAATGAGCCATTGATGATGGCAGTTCGGACAAGCGACTTCCGAAGAAAAGTCATACTGGATTTCGAGACCTAAGCGCCGGTCTTCGTACGCTACACTATGTAAATCTTCAATGAGAATCTCATCCTTGAATTTCTCGCGACAACGTGGACATTTGAATTTCGAATAGTGACTGATGACCGTATCCATTTAATTCAACTCCTTAATAAAGAATAAGTACCGTATACAGTATAATGATAACGCTTACATAAAAAGTGTTTTAAATTAAATTTGTAATCAAAATGGAATATATCATATGAATAAATAAAAATTCCCATAAATGGTTATGGGTTTTATAATGAAGAAGAGAAATTGATTTTTCAAGAAAACAACAAATGACAAGAAATTAAAAATTTCATCGACTTATTACTTAAAGGAATCGTGTGACAATATGCAACTCATTAAACAAATCAACGGTCAGAATCATTTTTGGCTGTTCGAGAAGGATGGACGGACACTCTACACGTTTCACGGCATCATGGGAGAGAGATTGAAAGAACCAATGAGCGAGCAAAAGTTCTCGCGCTTTTTTAATCTGGATGCCTGTATCCGAGAACTTGTTGCAGAGAAAGAAAAAGACGGATATTCTGTCGTTCAAGAAGCGGATTACCACGAAGTTGTCGTAGAGATCTTTTGTCAGGATACAGAGTATGATGTCATCTTTGAGCATCGTTCGAGCATTGAAGAAGACCTCAACGGATTTCTTTTTGAAATCGGCAATGGGTATTTTGTTGAAGATGAGTATGGGCCAGAAGCGATCGAATTCGTCCTTCATATCTTGGAGCCGTCTTATATCGTTGAACCCGTCATTGATTATTTTAAAAAGCAGTATGGCGTGACGCGGCTTCGGATGGGACAGGCAAAAGTTCATTACGGCAGACGATTGACCGGACTTTATCCCGCAGGAAAGAACTTTAACCGAAGACGGTTTGTCAAATTAAGCG
>NZ_DGYQ01000001.1:0-17431 GCF_002396765.1 Exiguobacterium sp. UBA5002 | reverse complement strand
TTGACAGGGAGCAGTTCACATTGCCTCGCTGACACGTTTTTCAACATATTAATTCCTCCTAATTTGCTTCTACATACTTGTTCGCCCTTTCCCATTAGATTCCTGTTACTAAAAAATCGTGCCTCCTGTTATACGGAGACACGATCCACTTACGACGCTACTTGCCATTTTTCTTTTAATTGCTCCATCTCTTCTTGACCTTCGTGCGATTGCATCCAGAGATTGAAGACATCAACAACATCTCCTTCCGACTCTCGAACGAGGTAACTCTTCTCCGCCGGAATCCATTTTTCTTGAATTCTTGGTGCCGCGAGTCGTTTGTCGAGTGCTTCATAATGAATCGCCTCGACCGTATCAGTGATCATGACATCGACTTCACCTGACGCAACCGCGTGCGGGATATCGAGGTTTTGTTCATACATGACGATATTCGCCTTCGTGAATGTCTTACGGACGAACTGTTCATTCGTTCCCCCTGGATTTAGTCCAATCGTCACGTCTGGACGATTGATTTGTTCGATTGAAGCAAGGCGTTTAGCATCTTCTTTACGGACGAGCGGTGTCTTTTGGAACGATAGATAACTCGATGTGAAGTCGCCGATGATCTCGCGCTCGATGTTCTTCGTCACGCCCCCGACGACCATATCAAATTTCCCGCTAGCAAGATCAGCAGATAGCGTTGGCCATGTCGTCGGAACGAACTCGACATCGATGCCGGTCGTCTTCGCGAATGAACGGATCACTTCGATATCGAACCCTTCGTACTCGTTCGTCTTCCGGTTCAAGTAGGTGAATGGTTTGTAGTCCCCGGTCGTTCCGACGATGATTTTTTTCGTCGCAAAGACGTTCTTCGCTTGTACACGTCGTGGTTGCTCCGCTTGCCATAGCGTCAATAAGCTCGCAAACAGGACGCCACCTCCGACGACGATCCATCCCCATTTACTCATGTGCTCCCGCTCCTTTCGCTCCGACCGTCTCACGCGTCGAGACGATGTTCCATTTTTTCTTTAGTTGTTCAACCTGTTCTTGCCCTTCTGCACTTTCAATCCATACTCGGAAAACGTCTCTAAGCTGTTTTTGATCCGGTTTCATCAAATACGCCATCTCAGCTGGTTCCCACGCCTCTGCCAGTTTCGGCACCGCAAGATCGAGTTCTGTCGCGTAATGCAACGCCTCGATGTCGTCCGTCACCATGACATCGACTTGTCCGCTTTTTACGGCTTTTGGAATGTACAAGTTGTTCTCAAAGACGGTCACATCTGCTTTCGGAAAATGCTTCTTCACGAACGCTTCGTTCGTGCCACCCGGATTGACGCCGATTTTGACTGCTGGATCATTGATTGCAGCGAGCGAATTCAAGCGTTCGACATCTTTCTTCTTTACGAGCGGTGCTTTTTGAAAGGAGAAATACGACGATGTAAAGTCTCCGACGACCTCGCGCTCGACTTTCTTCGTGATGCCACCGACAGCGATATCAAACTTGCCTGATTTCGTATCCTCCGATAATGTCGGCCATGTCGTTTTGACGAACGTCACGTCAAGATTTGCTGCTTTTGCGAACGCTTGGATGACATCGATATCAAAGCCTTGATAACGATTCCGTTCCTCGTTCCAATATGTAAAGGGCTTATAATCCCCCGTCGTCCCGACGACCAGCTTGTGGTCTTCGAAGATGTCATGTGCTTTGGCATCCGTCTGTTGATTCCAGATCATCCAAGCGGCAACGCCTGTCAAAACAAGTCCTGCCAGTAGCCATGGTTTCTTTCTCATCGTATCTCTCCTTTCTGTTTCGTCGTTGCCCATTCACCGAATATTGCTACAATTTAACCCAAATGATTTTCGGTGTGGGTAATAGTCATTATCCTACCACACTTACACGTGATTTCAAGATAATTTGATGATTTTATGCATAAAAGCGTTAAAAAGATGTTTTGATGACGGTTATAGTTCTACAAGTCGTCTCTCTTTACAGAATCCCCCCGTCTTTTCCATACTGAAACAGAATCATCAAATCGTGAAATGGAGGAATGGAACATGAGTCAGATTTTCATCATTGGTGCAAATGGTAAAGTAGGTCGTCACGCTGCTCGCTTACTGCAGGATTCGAAGCACGATGTCAAAGTAGGATTACGTTCCAAGGACCAGTTCAGTGATTTTGAGAAATTAGGTCATACCCCGGCCCATCTCGATCTTGAAGCGGACGTCGCGACGATCACTGATGCATTACAAGGATCAGATGTCGTCATCTTTACGGCAGGGTCCGGAGGTCACACGGGAGCCGACAAGACGATGCTAATCGATTTCGACGGTGCTGTCAAAGCGATTGAAGCAGCAGAAGCAATCAATGCAAAACAGTTCATCATGGTCAGTGCTTTGAATGCCGATTCGCCGGAAACATGGTCCAACAGCATGAAGCCGTATTACATTGCAAAACGCTACGCGGATCGTGTCCTGAAGGAATCGTCACTCAACTACACGATTCTTCGCCCAGGCAGACTATCGGATGAAGCCGGCACAGGAAACGTCACGACGGATCCGTCCGAACAAGCAACTAAAAAAATTCCCCGCGAGGATGTCGCACGCGTCATTTTGGCAGCAATCGGTCACGACAAGGCGTCGAAGCAAGTCGTCACACTACTCGAAGGTGACACACCAATCAACGAGTTATTCTAATACAAAAGCTCACGTCTCCATTTTCGAGACGTGAGCTTTTTATAAACAAAATCTAGTCTATTCATTAAAAGCAGGTGTGCACTTCTTACATAATGGTTAGAAATTCTTATATAACTCAGTTCAAGATTATGACAAACATTTTTTTATATGCTGATAGTTCTTGTTACCACCTGATAAGTTGCATACATCCGTAAATCCAAGGTTTTTCAAGACGTTTTGCGCAGCATTCCCCGTCACGCCTTTGTTGCAGTAGACGATCGTCGGTAACGTCGGATCCAGTTCCTTCGCGCGTGTCCGTAATTCACCGAGCGGGATATGAATCGCTCCATCAACATGATTTTTTTCAAATTGTGCTTTTGAGCGTGTATCAATGATTTGGAACGACTTCCCACTCGCGACTTGATCAATCAATTCGTTCGGCGTTATCAAGCGAGCCGTTTTTTTGATGGCATTATCGAGTGCCATTCCCGTATAGAGAACGGGATCCTTCGTCGTCGCAAACGGTGGTGCGTAGGCTAAGTCGAGATGGAATAAATCCTCTGCCTTCGCCTTAAAGGTGATCGCCGTCGCTAGGACATCAATCCGTTTGTCGACACCTTGCGGACCTACGATTTGGGCTCCGAGAACTCGCCCTGTTGCCCGATCGGCAATCGCTTTGATCGTCATCTCTTTCCCACCCATGTATTCCGGACGATCTGGTTTGATGTTATGCAAGACTTCGATGTCATAGCCTGACTCACGCGCTTCTTTTTCCGTCAAACCTGTTTGAGCGACCGTCAAATCGAATGCCTTGAAGATACCCGTCCCTAAGATCCCACGGTGCTCCGCTTCTTCTCCAGTAATGACCATGCCGGCAATCCGTCCCATCTTGTTCGCTGTTGACCCAAGCGGACGATAAAGTGCTTCACCCGTGATGACGGAGAAACTCTCTGCGACATCGCCGACTGCGTAGACATCGGCTACATTCGTTTGCATTTGACGGTTGACTGCGATCGCCCCTGTTTTACCGAGCTCCACACCGATCTGTTTCGCAAGATCGGTGTTCGGCTTGACGCCAACAGATAAAATGACAAGATCCGTCTCGATCGTTTTTCCACTCTCAAGCGCGACCTCAGAAATACGTTCTTCTCCGTTGAACGCTGTCACGGATTCGCCAAGCAAAAGGGATACCCCTCTATCTTTCAAATGATCCGCTACACGTTCTGCCATATCGCGATCAAGTGGCGGCATGACTTGCGGCAAGCGTTCGACGAGCGTGACTTGAATACCGCGATACGTCAATTGCTCTGCCATCTCGAGTCCGATGAACCCTCCACCGACGATCGTTGCCTTTTTCGGATCATGGGCATCAATATAGGACCGGATCGCGTCGGCATTACGGACATTTCGAACCGTAAAGACATTCTCATGCTCGATTCCCGGAAGTGGTGGAACGATACTTGAAGCACCGGTTGCCAGTACTAACGTATCATACGTGTCCGTGAATCGATCCCCTGTCAGGAGATTGACAATGGTAACTGTTTTTGTCGCATGATCAATCGATTCAACTTCGTGTTGTGTATGAATATCGATGTTATACCGTTTTTTAAAGAAAGCGGCATCTCGCGGTGTCAATTCATCAATGTCAGCGATTTCGCCACCAACGAAGTAGGGAATCCCACAACCTGAGTAAGAGATGTCCTGATCCCGATCATAAATCGTGATTTGCAACTCTTCACTGTTTCGACGTGCTTTTGCTCCTACTGATGTTCCCGCGGCCACTGAGCCAATAATCAATAATTTCATAACTGTTTCCTCCTAGAAATCAATAAAGTATCAAGCTGATATACAAGCCAAGTAATGTGATCGCAAGTGTCGGGATCGTCAGAATCGTTCCGATCTTAAAGTATTGACCCCAACCAATCTTCACGCCTTTCGTCCGAAGCACGTGCAACCAAAGCAATGTCGCTAGACTTCCGATCGGTGTGATCTTCGGTCCAAGATCAGATCCGATGACATTCGCATAGATGAGCGCCTCTCGAATCGTTCCGGTTGCCTGACTTAAATCAATCGCGAGCGCATCAATCATGACGGTCGGCATATTATTCATGATCGACGACAAGATGGCAGCCAAGAAGCCCATGCCAAAAGTTGCGGCTGCTAGATTCGTCGCAAATCCATCAATGATGTCGGCAAGAACTTGTGTCAACCCGGCATTTTGAAGTCCGTAGACAACGATATACATACCAAGTGAGAAGAAGACAATCGCCCACGGAGCACCACTGATGACTTTTTTCGTCGGTACGCTCGGTGAACGGCGTGCCATCAATAAGAAGAACAAGGCGATGATACCAGCGACAAGACTGACTGGAATGCCGACGATGTCACTCGTGAAGTATCCGACGACAAGCAAAATGAGGACGAACCATGAAAGCTTAAACATCCGTTGATCCTTGATCGCTGTCGCGGGTGCGACGAGCTGCACGACATCATAATTCTTCGGAATACTCTTTCGGAAATAGAGATACAAGACGATCAGACTGCCGATGACGGAAAAGAAATTAACAAATACCATCCGTGAAGCATACTCCGTAAAACCGATGTTAAAGAAGTCTGCTGAGACGATATTGACGAGGTTCGAGACGACGAACGGTAAACTTGCTGTATCGGCAATGAATCCGGAAGCGAATACGTAGGCTAACACGACATAATCCGGAAGTTTCAAGTGACGAACCATCGCGAGGACGATTGGTGTCAGAATCAAGGCTGCCCCATCGTTCGCAAATAAAGCCGCAACGACAGCACCGAGCAATGTCATATATACGAATAGTTTGACACCACCACCTCGTGCGATGCGTGCCATGTGGAGTGCCGCCCATTCGAAGAATCCAATCTCATCAAGAATCAATGAGATAATGATCAGAGCGATGAATGTAAAGGTGGCATTCCAGATGATGCCCCAGACAGTTGAAACATCATCGAGATTGACGACTCCCGTCAATAGCGCAACGAGCGCCATCCCCATCGCCGAGTAACCGATGCCGAGTCCTTTCGGTTGTTTGATGATTAAGAATAAGGTGATCAGAAAAATTCCGATCGCTAGTAAATGTGTACCGGTCAATGCGTTCACTTCATTTCTGTATTAAATTTCGAGTGGTTCTGTTAACGATTCGCCAATCTTGAACGTGTCATCAAGAATGGAATATCGTCTCGATTCCAATGCCTTGCTCGTGCTAATCCATTTCATCCACGGTGTGTGTCCTTAGCAACTTCTGTCCGGGATGTCCGGAGTGTCCATTTCTTCTAAAATCGTCAATAACAACTTGTGTTGCGGGTGATCTGGATTGATTCGAAAATAAATCCATTGTCGTTCACGTCGTTCCAAGATGAGATGGGACTGACGCAATAATTTTAGATGACGACTGACTGCCGGTTGCGAAATATCAAACATTTCGACGAAATCACAGACACAATGTTCCCGAACGTGTAGTCTTCGCAAAATTTCAAGACGTGTTCCATCGCTCAGTAGCTTTAAGAACTGACTCATCTCTTCTACCCGTTTTGCTGTCTCGATCACTGGAGAGTCCTCCTTTCTCTTAAACGTATAATCCATGCCTGATACAGGAGCGAAGTTATCTTTTTCGCTTTTCACATAACCATATTATTATATAACGTTTTTGTTATGCAATGATTTTTTCATAAATCGATCTCAAATAAAAAAATCGCCATCCCATTCGATGACGATTCTTCTTATATTCTTCATGCAACAACACGTTGTGCTTGTCGTTGCTCCCTCCAACTCAGCACTAAGCACGTTATGATAAAACTACCGAAACAAAGCAGGGATAAATGCAACACTTGGGTACCGATGGATCCATTCATGAATAACAATCGACTGAATCCAGCCACGGCATTCGGAACAGGTAGGAATGTTCCGAGCGATTGATAAAACGGTGCCAGCATCTTCGCCGGCACGATGTTTCCGGCAGTCATCAGCTGGAACGGAATCAATGCGACATTGACGAGAGGTGCAATCGGTCCAAATATCGCAAAGTTCATCTGCGTGACGGCGATACAGGTCGCTACGACGAGGAGCTCGAACGCCCACAGTTTGATGAATGGTGTCGTGATGTCCGTTAATACATGTGCCACGGAAACGAGCAGTAATGGAACGACCAAAAGAACGATCCCGTGCAACAGTTGGCGACTCCAAAATAGCGACCAGATCGAATGACGCTTACTTAAGATCGTACTGACAAGATTGAATTGAATCCCCATCGTCATCGTCGCGATATAGATGACGAACCCGAGGACGAGTGGCAGCATCGACAAGGCAAAATCCGAGACGGCATGCTCCGTGACGATCGATGTCGTAAACGTTGGCTCACCATTCAACTGTTTGCCGATCGTTTCCGTTGCCCGCTCGAGAATCGCATTCGCAAATTCGGCATTCGTCTGGCTGACGTGTGCCGTCAGTTGACGCGTTGCATCATCCTTTTGTAGAACGAGATCGACTTCATTGGCATCGAGTGCTTCCAATCCTTTCACTTCGGTCGAAAGTGCTTGGACCGTGAACGGTGCTTCCTTTAGTGATTTGACGAACGGGTCATTCACTTCGCCAACGACACCGACGTTCAATTGATCGAGCCGTTCCGTCGTTCCTTCGTAACCAGTCATCCAAACGACGAGGAACAAGAGCGGGACGACGATTGCGAAGACGAGCCCCACTTTCGTTTGTGTCATTGACCAGACATCTTTCCATGCTTTCATATTACAATCTCCTTTTACATGCATTACTTATAATATCATGTGCAACTATATGTCCGAAGGAAAACCATTCACGTCACATTCCGGTGAATGGTCTCAAGTATTTCCTTTAATTGCTCGATTTGCTCTCGCGAGAGTCCACGGAACGCTTCGAGTTGTAACTGATCAAGCTCTGGTCCGAGGCGATCGACGATATCGCGTCCTTCTCGTGTCATCAAGAGCAGAACCGCTCGTCGGTCCCGGGGGTCCGGCGTCCGAACGATCAGTTCTTTTTTACCGAGCTTATCGAGAATCTTACCAATCGTCGTTTGATCACGTTCTGTCACGAGTGCCAGCTGTTTTTGCGAAACACCATCTTGTTTAGCGAGTTCGCTCAGGACAGAAAACTGCTCTGGTGTCAGTCCGAACGCTTCCATCCGTTTAGCAGCAGCACGTTTGAACGCATAATAACTACGGGATAATTGCATGCCAAGCGACCATTCCGATTCTTTCATCCCATCATCTCCATATAGTTGCACTACTTATTATTTATTCACTATACCTGAAGAAGAACAAGTCCGTCAACGGTCTCATTTTGCCTGGCGTTGACGAATTCCATCGATATGCGCTTGTTGCGTGGCACGATCGACTTGTGAATGAACCCCGAGTTTCCCTGCAATCGTATCGACTTGACTCGGTGTCAACGGCTTTTCTGTCGCGAGTTGCTCGATCGTCTTACGTAAGACGTTTCGTTTCAAGACACGGACATGCGCTGAATCGACCGTGATTTTTTTGAGTTCGCAGCGTTCGCTGAAAACGATCAAGGAGTGAAAGAGTGCAGGATCCGTTCCTTCCAAGAAGCGTTGCATGCTTTTGAGATGCCCTTCATTTTGTTTGATCGGATTATAAAACCGTTGTTTGAAGCGATTCTGGAACTGCTGCGTCCACTGACGGTCCTGCTCGCGTCCAAAAATCCAGCCGCTGTAGTTTTTCGATTCGAGTACATAGATGCCACTTTCATGAATGAACGTCACATCGATTTCTGTCGTACCTTCACCGCGTGCACGTGGTAAGTATGTATTAAAGACATACGTGCCGTATCCGGACACTTGATCGAGTTGACGTGTCGTCAAGTACTCGCCCCATTTTCCTTTATCACGAACAATCCGTAAAAACGGCTCGCGTGTCAGTCGGTAATACCGGCTATTGTGATATGAACTTCGTTTGACGAAGAAGAACAAACCGAACGTTCCGAAGAAGAACAGCACCATGAGCAGTCCAACTTGAATCAAGAATGGCAAAAATGTCACTAACACATTGTCCACTAAATTAATCTCCCTTCCATATTAACCTTTATTTTCCACTATATCAGCATAATCAATTTCTGTATCATTTTCCACTATTTGTTACGGAGACTATCCTATGGTACGGTGAACTAAAGGAAGGTGTTCACTATGGATTCTGTCGTCACGTTCGCACCACTAATCGTCTTAATCTTCTTCTGGATGTCATTATCACAAAAAGCAGACGAAGCGAAACGCCGCCAACAAACGATTCTGAAGAAGCTACAACGGATCGAAGAGCACCTCGGTCTGAATGAGGTGTCACTAGAAGAAGCTGCGTTACAAGTCGAACTGGTTCAGTTGCTTCATGAAGGAAAGACGGTTGAAGCTGTCAAACGCGTTCGAGAGACGCTCGGATCGTCATTGCTCGAAGCAAAACAATACGTCGATCAACTAAAAAGCGAGCACGGAATATGATCAAAAAGACCATCTGACAGCGAAGTTCAGATGGTCTTTTTCAACTATGTATTCATATATATGCATCAAGTATCAACGAAGGAAATCTCATCTGTTCTGCATTACGGGGATCATATCGTTTCGAACGGAAAATCATACCGTCTGCGCCATCCCAGTCCGCTTGATGGAACAATCCCTTCTCATCAAAATATTCGAGAAATCGTACCTGAAATCCAGCTTTTTCGAATACGTTCCGTAACGTTTCGTACGTATAGACGATTTTGTGACTCGCTGCCGGATGGTCGACTGGACCGGGACCACCAACTTGGACGATTGATTGGTATGCCTCATCCCGAAAATAACCATCAGGCACCGCACAACGGACGTATCCTCCTGGCGCAAGGTATGTATAACAATGACATGCCGCGTCAATCCCTTCTTCGATCGTCAAGTGCTCCCAGACATGTTCCGCAAGAATCGCTTGCAACGTGTCGTTCGAACACAATCGTTCCCAATCGGACCGATTGAGCAGATTCAGTTCATCTTCCTGTGTATGATACCAACCGGGATTGTTGTGGTACGGTCCTGCTCCAATGACGATACGTTCTTTCATGTATCTTCTCTCCTTTCAGTTACGTTTTATCATTTCTTGTTTTCTGCGACCATCCCTGCTTTCGACAAAAAAATAGACGACGGAGAAACCGTCGTCTGTTGCTGTTAATCCCGCGCCGCAAGACGGTACAGGAGATCGAGTAATTCAATATAGAGCCAGATGATCGTCACGATCAATCCGAATGCTGCAACCCACTCCATCGATTTCGGCGCTCCTGCACGGACTTGTTGTGAGATGAAATCGAAGTCCATTACGAGTGACAAGGATGCGACGATGACGATGACGAACTGAACGCCGATCGCAACCGGCGAGCTACCTGTCATGAATGGGAGGTCGACACTAAATAACGCGAGAATCAAGTTGACCGCATACAAGACGAAAATCGAGAGAATCGCTGCTGTGACCGCAGAACGGAAACGTTGCGTCACTTTAATCATCCCCGTCGAGTAGACGAACCACATCGCAAACGCAACGACGAATGTCGCAACGACTGCTTTTCCAACGATTCCTGGGTACATACTTTCGAACATCAACGATAACGCTCCGACGGCGACACCTTCAACGATCGCATAAACCGGAGAAAGGACTGGAGCTGTTGCTGGTTTGAATGTGATGATCAAGGCAAGGATCAGACCGATGACGAATCCACCGATTAATGCCGGGAATAGGAACGCTTGGTTTTCTGCGAGGAAGAACCAACTGCCCCCTGCTGCTGCCGTGACGAGAGCGAGCATCAGGAAAATCTTGCTCATCGTCCCGCTTTTTGTCATTGGTCGCTCTCCGACACGTGCTGTATCGAATCCGCGACGCAATGCCGGGTTTACTTTAAAACGTGAAGCCATTGCTTTCACTCCTTTTTATGATTCTGTTTTCTACTACGAAGGTTTCCCGAAAAAGTTTCAAAATAACCATTGATCGAGCGCTTTTAATTGCAGCATGACGACTGGGATCGAGGCTTTCGCATCGATGCGGTACGATTTCGCTTGTCCGATCAGACCGGACGTGACGAAATCGGCACTTTCTAACGCTTCGCCGATCGGACCAAACGCGTCACTATCGATTTGGCGATGTCGGTAATGAATGAATCGTTCCGTCGTTCCCTCTTTGATTTTACAGCCATCCTCGACGTCCGGACGATTCAATCCGTATTCCGCGTAATGCCAGACGGTTGTCGTATCCCAAGGCGAACCGATATGCAGAATTTGACCGTCCGCCTCGATGAAGCGTTCAATCGGTGAACCGGGACCGAAGCCATTTTCTAATGTATGATCGGCAACGAATGTCGCCGCATCTTTCCCCCAGGCGGTCACGGACCACATCGGATGATCGCTTCGAACGACGCCGGGATACGTCCGGAAGACTTCCGGGACGCGCCCGATACCGCGTGTGACCGTTTTTGCCGGGTCATATGCCGGCATCTCCCGGCGGATCGTTTCCCACCATTCCTCGGGAACAGCCGGTTGGCTCCAGTTCTTCGGATCCGAATTATCGGTACTCTGCGCCGGCATCATGATCAACCCTTCCGTCGTGACGACTTCCTGTAGGGCCTCAATCAATGCTTGTACGCCGCCGGGAATCCAGCCGATTTGTTTGAGAGACGAATGGACGAACAATTTCATACCGGGCGTCACACCTAATTCGTGTAACGCCTCTTTGATTTGTGATTTTGTGACCATGTTTCGTGTTTCCATCGATCTTATCTCCTTACTCGACGACTAGTGCAATCGTCGACCCCGTTTTTCCTTGTTTGACTTCGATTTTTGCGTCAACTCGTGACTTCAGTTCCTGGACGTGACTGATGATTCCGACCATGCGACCGCTCGCTTGAATCGAGAGCAACGTCTCGATCGCTTGTTCGAGTGATTCCGGATCAAGCGTTCCGAATCCTTCATCGATAAACATCGTTTCAAGTGACACGCCACCACTTGCTTCTTGCACGACTTCTGACAATCCGAGCGCAAGCGCAAGTGATGCTTTGAAGCTTTCTCCACCGGACAACGTCTTGACGTGACGCGTTTGCGACGTGTACGCGTCAAAGACATTTAAATCTAGCCCATATTTCTTGAGTCCTTTTCCCGCCTCTGTTTTCCGTTCAAGCTGGAAACGACCAGATGTCATCTCGTGCAGATGCCGGTTTGCGGCGAACAATATTTCATCAAAATATGCCGTCTGGACGTACGTCTCGAACGTCATCCGTTGCGCATTCTCCCCGACACCAACGCGAGCGAGTTCGCCGATGACTCCGTATCTCGCATCCTCGTCCTCAATCTGGCGTTGCAAGCTTTCCCAAGCCGCGATCAATTGATCGATGTGTGCGCGTTCCTTCTCAAGCCCGACACGTCGGTCGGTCCGCTCCGTCAGTTCGAGCGACGACGTCTTCACATCCATCCGCAACTGTTCGAGATCCGGACGCACTTGACCTTCTGTCTTCAAACGGGCTTGTTCCTGCTTCAGCTTCAATTCCTGCCGCGCTAGACGGTCTTGTTCCAAACGTTCTTGGAGATGACGGAGTTCGTCACGCGACCGTCTCGCTTCAAGAAAAGCTTCAATCGTCGGAAACGCTTCTTCTGCCAAGACTGTGTGTAATGCGTTTTCGCGGTTCGTTAATCGGTCACTTTGTTCAGCAGATGCCTCAGTCAATTGACGGAATCGTCCTTGGTGTTCCGCGAAGTCACGATCGAGCTGTTCCTTCTCGCGTAACTGACGTTGTTTGTCTTGCTTGAACTGCTCGATACGTGTTTCTGCCTGTTGTTGTTCCTCACGGAGTGCTGGTAGCGATTTCGTGGACTCTCCTGATTGACTTAGGCGACCAGACAAGTGTGCCATTTCCGATTCGATGACGGTCCGATCTTTGATCATTGCATCGATTTTCAGTTGTAGCTGATCCATGGATTGCTCGAGTTGTTGCAGGCGAGTCTCAAGACGCGCTTTTTCCGTCTGTGCTGACGCTAATCGGGCTTCCGTCTGTTCGACTTCCCGAAGCTGTGCTGAAACATCTGCATGAGATGACTCGTTTTCACTCGTCTTTTGAATCTCGGTCATCAGTTGTCCGAGACGTTCGGCAACCGTTCGGTACGAGGCTTGTAACTCTTGATGCGCTTGTTGGGCTTCTAGGAACCGCTGTTGCGCTACATCGACGGATAGTTCCTTTACGACGGCGACAGCATGCTGTGGATGCGACGTACTGCCGCAGACTGGGCAAGCCGTCCCGTCTGTCAATCCTTTGGCAAGTTCAGCAGCGAGTTGTTCCCGTTCGTATCTACGCGCTTCTTCGTATTGGCGCGCTGCTGCCTCTTTTTGGTCCCGAACGCTTGTGCCGCGGACAATCAGCTGTTGCCGTTCTGCTTCCAATTTGTCATGTTCCGCCATCTTCGTCGCCAGCTGTTGCAGGATGAAGCGCCGTTCTTGCACCTTTAAGCGCTCTGCTCCAACGTTTTGCAATGGATGCAGTTGTTCTTGAACAGTCTTACGCTCCGTCCGTGCTTGTTCGAGTTGCTTCCGTAATGGCTCTGGGGCCAAAAGCTTCAAACGTTCTACTAGTTGTTGCTGTTGTTGTCGTAAAGCCGTTTCTGCTTCCAACCGTTCGCGTTCTTCTTGAATCTTTTCGAGGCGACGACTGAGTTGCTCGATCTGTGGTTCCTCCGCTAGCAATCGATCCACTTTTGCTTGCACGACCTCTTGTTGCTCTTTCAAGCGAGCGATGTGCTGTTCAGTTTCCTGTTTTCGATGCGTGAGTTGCGTCAATTGTTCTTGATCCTGTTGCCACTGGTCATAGATCGGTGCGACGATTTGAGCGCGTTCAGCTGCCATTGCTTCTTCTTGCATCTGTTTGATTTCCGGTAAGCGGTCCACTAGCAACTGTTCCGTCTGTTGAAGTCGCTCCCGCTCTTGGAAAACCGCTTCGAGTTGCTCGCCTTGTTGCAATTGTGTCGTTTTCTTCTCGACGATCGCACGGGTCTCTATTTCAGCTTGACGCGCCGCCGTTAACCATTCGTCCCGTTCCGTCGTCAATGCCTCCATCCGTAACCGGATGTCGCCTTCCGTCAACTCACTCCAGTTCGCTTGCAAAGGTAGTTCCTCAAGCTTGGCCCATTGTTTCGTCTTCGTTTCCTTGATGCGTGCCGCAAGATCGAGCGCTTGTCGGTGCAAACGTTGCTGGAACTCACCGTAGTGTTCCGTCTTAAACAGCTGCTTCAGAATCTGCAGTTTGTCTTTTGACTCTGCCATTAACAGTTCGCGGAACTTATTTTGCGGCAACAGGAGAATTTGCGAAAACTGTTTATGGTCGAGCTGAATCAGCTCTTGAACCCGTTGCTTGATTTCTGGAATTTTGACCGCGAGCGGTTTCCACGTCGTTCCGTCGAACCGAGCGAGCTCGGCTTCATGCGAGTAGCCGGTTTTATTGACCGGATGCGGTTGACTCGGTTGGCGGATGATCCGGTACCGTTCCCCTTTCAGCGTAAACTCCAGTTCAACTTCCGTCTTTTGCTCGGGCACGGCAAAATGACTTCGCAGTTCGCTCATTTCCCGTTCGCCGCCTGACGTCTCACCATACAGGGCGAACGTCAATGCGTCAAAGATCGTCGTTTTTCCTGCTCCGGTATTCCCGGAAATGACGAACATCGTCCGTCCGGCAAGTGCCGTGAAATCAATCGTCTCTTCACCAGCAAACGGTCCAAAGGCGCGTAATGTCAGTCGTTCTGGGCGCATGTCGCTTCCTCCTTCAGGACGGCTTGCATCGCTTCCGTCGGTTTCTTCTCACGGATCGCTTCGTAGAACTCACTGAATAGATCCGCAACGGATGCATCCTTGACTTGCTCCCGCGACGCCTTGACTGCCCGCGTACTCTCGCGGACGAATCCAATTCGCTCGAGGTGCAGGATATTCGGGTAGATTTTTTTCAGCTTGCCCATCGGATCCATCAAGGCTTCGCCGTCCGTTAGATTGATCTTTAGATAATCGTCCGTGTCTTGTGTCGCGACGAACGCCGGGTCTGTCAGCTCCGCGAGACTTCCGGTCAATTCCCGCAAGTCACGTTTCGGTGCAAGTGGTTCGAATCGGCGATCGAACGTACCCGCTTCGTTCAACGTCAACACATCGACCCCTTTGACATGATGGGCTTCCGAGAATGAATATTTCAAGAGCGATCCGCTGTAGCGAACCGTCTCGGATTGAATCGCAAGTGGATTATGCAGATGACCGAGTGCCGTATACGTAAACGGTGCAAACCGGCTTGCGCTAACTTGCCCTGCCGTTCCAACGGACAATTGCCGCTCCGAATCCGTCTCGAGTCCACCGATCACAAAGGCATGACCGACGAGGACACTCGGTCCGTCCGGACTACATCCAGCAAGGATCGTCCGCATCGCATCATCATGTGTCTTAATCGTTTCGTCCTTGTGCACGTACCGAACCGTCGCAGGATCCGCAAATGGCACCGGATAAAATGATACCCCTTTAATCGTGACCGGAGTAATGATCGGCGTTAGTTTTCCGACGAGATGCAGACCGGCCCGTTGGAGTAACGTCGTTCCAAAACTCAACCGTTCGGCTGAATCGTGATTTCCACTGATCGCAACGACCGGGATATCCCGGTCAAGGATCAAGGCAGCCAGTGTCTCGTCAAGCAGTTCGACGGCTTCCGTTGGTGGTACAGCGCGGTCGTATAAGTCACCCGCAATGACGATCGCATCCGGTTGTTCGCGGTCGACGAGTGTCAAAAAATCCGCTAAGACCGCCCGCTGGTTCTCGAGCATCGATTCGCCATGAACGATTTTGCCGAGATGCCAATCGGCAGTATGTATCCATTTCATCTTCATCACACTCACTTTTTGAATATAGTAGCTTAAGTGTAGCATGCAAGCGGTCGTTCTGCGACGAACATCCGTTTGGAACACAAAAAGCAGAAGGCGAATGCCTCCTGCTTTTTTCACTCTTGAGACGAATGTGTTATTTCGTCCGTTGTTTTCTAAAGCGTTGAACGGAACGAATCACAGAAACCGATCCGCCGATGATCGCACCGACACCGACAACGATGCCTGTCTTGAATTTTTTGCCCGATTGTTCTGATTTATGCGTTGCTTGATTGTGTTCAAAAAGTTGTTGGAGGGGCGACGACGTCTCGACTTCGAGAATTTTCGATGCATCCTGATGCACGTCTTCTCTACGTTCGACACTACAAGGTGACAGATAGAATGGGTTCAAGTTCGTCCGGTACCGATCCGGATTCCAGTTGGCTTGCTGAACAACTGCTTGGGCGTCTTCCGTCTGTGCTTGATCCTTGATTGGATCGAATTCTTGTTTCATCTGAATCACTCCTCTTCACGTTCAAAACTTGTAGACCGATTTATGTCTGAAGTCTTATTTACCTGTTTTTCAAACATTTAAAACATATATATTTAAAATTAGTTTTTAATGTTTTGTGAACGTTAGCCGAAATAGGCATGATAGAGCCGCTTCGCTTTGACGAGATCCGCCTCGCCATGAATCAGAACGCGTCCATCTCGGAAAGCGACCATCCGATGTTCGTCCGTCGTAAACGCCAGCAAATATGGATTATGAGCGGAAATCGCAGCGACCGGCTGGAGACGTTGTTTCAACTGTTCCAGATCCCGCTGTCCGTTTCCCCGGATTTGAACGGCATCCCGACCACACAGTGCCGTGAAATGAACCGTTTGATCCGATAAGTAAGGGTAGGACGGTTCGATGCCGCACGACGGGCACTCCGTTTGCTTCAGTGACTGGACGTTAATTTGTTGAAACGTATTCGACCAGACATCAAAAGCAAGCAAGCGCGTCCGCATGGCGTCCGTCTTTCCGCTCAACCACTTCAACGCTTCCGTCACTTGCAAGGAAGCGACCATCTGTACAGCTGGTCCGATGATCCCCGCCGTATCACACGTCTCCTGATCCCGTGGTAATTGATCGAGTAGACAATGCAGACACGGCGTCTCTCCGGGACGGACGGTGAACGTGATCCCATAACTGCCGACGCAGCCACCATAAATCCACGGAATCGAACGCATCAACGCCATGTCGTTCATTAGCAAGCGAATATCGAAATTGTCCGTTGCGTCGATGATCAAATCGATATCATCGAGAAGCCACGTCAGCGCTGCCCGGTCGACGTCTACTACATGCGCTTCGATCGTCACCGTCGAATTAATCGCTTCAAGCCGTGCTTTTGCGGCAATCGCTTTTGGTACGATGTGACGCGCATCGTCCTCGGTATAAAGCTGTTGTCGTTGTAGATTACTCCACTCGACATAATCGCGGTCGACGATTCGGACGACACCGACACCGGCGCGGACGAGTTGCTCTGCAGACGCCGTTCCGAGCGCTCCCATGCCGATGATCAGTATCTTCGCTGATGCCAAGCGTGCTTGTCCCGCTTCCCCGATCGGTTGAAATCGAGTTTGCCGTGAGTAACGGTTCATCGAATCAATCCACTCGTTGGACTACTCGCGACCGCATACTGTTTCTTCTCGATACGTCCCGCTTCGTATCCGAAACGTCCTGCTTCGACAGCTAGTCGCATTGCGTGCGCCATCTTGACCGGATCTTGAGCATGGGCGACAGCGGAGTTCAATAAGACACCATCCGCTCCCAGTTCCATCGCATAGGCGACGTCGGTCGGCGAGCCAATCCCGGCGTCGACGATGACCGGCACCGTCGTCTGCTC
>NZ_DGYQ01000012.1:0-31169 GCF_002396765.1 Exiguobacterium sp. UBA5002 | reverse complement strand
TTTTGGGGAGCATATCAGAGTTGCGTGTGACGCGTCATTCTTTTTATTACGAGATAAGGGAGGCAGATCATCAATCTGCCTCCCTTATCTTTGTAGAGACTGACTTTTGAGTCAGCCCCTTATTTGCGTGAGCTTAAGGAATAAGTAATGAAGGGCTAAATCTTATTTGACGAGATTATGCTTGAAGGCATAGACGACAGCTTGTGTACGGTCTACGACATCGAGTTTCGATAAGATGTTCGAGACGTGTGTCTTAACGGTTTTTAAGGAAATGAATAATTCGTCTGCGATTTCTTGGTTCGCCATACCACGAGCCATCAATTGAAGAACTTCCTGCTCACGTTCCGTCAAATCGTCATGCAAGTGTGTCGTAGGACGACGAAGACGTTCCATCATTTTACCGGTCACTTGTGCTGCCATGACAGATTGACCGTTTGCCGTCTTGCGAATCGCTTCTGCGATGTCAAAGGCGCTAGCCGTTTTTAAGACATAACTCATCGCACCGGCTTCAATGACAGGATAAACTTTCTCATCATCAAGAAAACTCGTCACGACGAGAATTTTTGCTTCCGGCCAGTCTTTGCGGATCAGTCGTGTTCCTTCGACACCATCGACTGGTTCCATCACTAAATCCATCAAGATGACATCCGGTCGGTGTTCAAGCGCAAGCAAGGCTCCTGCTTGACCATCCGACGCTTCGGCGACGACCTCGATGTCTGGTTGTGTGGAGAGGAAAGCAGACACACCGGCCCGGACCATCTCGTGATCATCTACTAATAATACGCGTATCATGCTTGCACCATCCGATCTTTTCTAAGTTTGACTTCGATTTGGGTTCCTTGTCCCGGAACACTGACAAGACGAATCGTTCCGCCCATCTCAGCCGTTCGTTCCCGCATCGAATTAATGCCATAAGAGGCAAGTTTTTTTTCATCAACGACGAATCCAACACCATCATCGTTCATGCTTAAAATGATCGTTTCGTTGAATTGTCGGAGTTCGATATCCATATGAGACGCTTTCGCGTGACGTAAGGCATTCGTCAATCCTTCTTGAACGATCCGGAATAACTCGTTTTCGATTTGTCGTGGAAGTGACATCTCTTCTAACTTCCAACTCAATTGTGTGGACTGCTTTCTAGATAATTCTTCGAGCAGTTGCGAAAGTCCTTGTTGTAACGTCATTCCTTCGAGTTCGACAGGGCGAAGCTGAAGTAAGAGGGAGCGCATTTCAGATTGCGCCGTTTGCGCCATCGTCTCGACCATCTCAATCTGTTTGGCAGCAGCTTCAGGTTGAGACAGAATCGTCTGTTTAGCTGCTGTCGTCATCATCGAGATGGCATAGAGCTGTTGCGAAACGGAATCGTGTAAATCACGTGCGAGTCGTTTTCGTTCTTCCGTGACGGCTTGAACTCTTACTTGTTCAACATGTTGCGGACGTGTACTGATTTTTTGGACGGTCTCGACTTGTTCGTCGATACGTTTTCCAATCCGCGACAAGCGCGTCAACGTATGAAAGTAGGGACCCGGAACGATCGTCACATCTTTTCCTTGCTCGAGTTCAATGATGGCAGTCGTGACACGTTTGAAGTCACGTCGTAAGAAAAAGTAATGCATGCTACCGATGGCAAGCGGTAGTAATAACGAGAGTCCGATAACGAGTAGAAGGACAGGGAAATCTTGTTGACGGACGAATAGGACATGCCAATCGACTTGTCGTGTACTTAAGAATAACAACGTTGTCATGACAGCCGTCAAAAAGCCCGTCATGACTTGGAGGGCAATGACACCAAGCGGGAATTGATCACGCTTCATATCGAAGACACCTCCACGTTGCCAATACCGAGCATGACATGAATGCGAACCTTCCGCGTCGCTTCACCGTATTCCGGTGCCCGGAATTGAATGCGTCGATTAAAGAAGGTCGGAATCCGGCGGATGTCCGTCTTGACGCTTCCGAAGCCGATTGACGTGTCGAGTGTATAGTCGTAGCCGGACGGTAAAAGAATTCGGACGTCCCCGACGACACCACTGACGACGATCAAGGTCTCACCTTCCGGGACGTAAGCGTGCGTCAAATCGATTTCTAAATCCTTGACGATGAACTGTTCACTCAAATCCTGTAAGACGTATGGTGCATCGGCTTGAGTCGAGAAGGAGTAAGCGGGTTGAATCTTGATCCCTTCCTCTTCGTATTGATGCGGAGCAATCCGTGAAAATAAAAATTCGCGGACAGAATGTCGTGTCACGAGAATGATCCCAAGATAGAGCAAGATACCAGCAATGACAAAACCGATGGCAGCCGAACTAAGGACGACGCCAGCAAGAATGATCGTACCGACGATGTAGAAGAGGATTGCTAATTTTTCATGATTGCGTCGTCGGAAATGAATCCCGACATAATACAGCAGGAACGGAAATAAGACACCAAACAATACATTTCCTGCACCGGACAATAGGTCATAGAACAGACCGAGGGCGAACAGGATCGATACGTAACCGACCAGTTGTTTCGTACTTAATCGTCGCACGATCAATCTCCTTTCTAACATGACAAAGGGAGGCATACGCCTCCTTCATCATTGACTGCTTATTGGTGAATGCGGCGTTCGAGTTCAGCAATACGCGCATCGATATCATCTTCATCAACGGCTGGTTGTTTTGCTTCAGGCTCTTCTGCCGTGAACGGATGTGCTTCTTCTTTTATAGTAGCATTTGGTTCGCGATCTAGCACCTGGTTCATCTTGTTTTTTAAGCTCGAGACGTTTTCACGCATCATCCATTCGTACCGTTTGTTTTGTAGATCTTCGAGCTTCAACTTCAACTCGAGGGCTTCACGTTCCAATTCATTCAGCTCGCGTTTCGTCTCAGCGACGAGTTCTTCGAAGAAGCGGTATTGCTCCCCATAATGCTTCGATTCGATGGCTGCGCGCTCAGCCAGTTGTTGTTCACCGGCTTTGTTTGCGATTTCGACTTGCTTGAAGCGTTTATCTGCTAAATCCTTCGCTTCTTCTTGTTTATGCGTTAATTCTTGCAGTAATGTCCGTTGACGCTCGAGAAGTCGATCAATCTCTTTTAAATCAGCTTCTGTAGATCGAATATGACGAACGAGCTTTTTAGCAGGTACTTCACCCTGTTCGGCTGCTTTTTTGACTTCTGTCATCATTTGTGTCGCAAAATCGTTAAGTTGATCAAATACGTTTTTCATGAAAAAATTCCTCCTTGGAAGTGGCGAATGATATCGGGTCACACATTTTGATTAGAAACGTTTTTCGTCTAAGTCTTTCCAGTCTGCTTCGAAATGTGTCGTTGATGTACGGCGACGGTTAAAGAGATCTTGAACATTGACACGCTGTAGTTTCATACGCATGTAACCGACGTACAATGCGATGGCTGCTGCGATTCCGATGACTGCCCAGATGTTCGAGAGGGCAAGTCCGATTCCGATGGCTGCTAGGAATCCGAAGCCGAGTTTTGCTGGCCATTTGTTCGATTGCATGAACTTACTGATCGAATAGAACGCGAGTAACGCCCCTAAGCCAAGTCCGATCATATGCGGTAATGTTCCGATGACGACGGCAAGTAATGCCAGTCCGGCGAGAATCATCACCAGTTGTTTTCCTTTCGATTGCTTCATGAGGAAGCCTCCCTTGTGTTGATACCTTTATGATACGGGAGTCCTTTTATTCCTACGACACTCTTTGGACCGTATTTGCTCTCGGGCTTAAGGCGGAGAGAAGGTCTGACTTTAAGGGAAGCGCTATCAGCACCAATGATTCATGTGATACTCTATAAGGGAATCGAATCGAGAGGAGTGATGTTGATGAGTGCAACAATCAACGCTAAAAAAGTAACGTGTGTCGGAAACCAGGGAGGGGTTTCCCTCCCTTAAATCAGAGGAGGAAACCATTTGAACGAATGGGGTATACCACCTGTCTACGAAGCGACAGGAACAGAACGATTAGGACGGATCATAGCCGTCTACCAAGCGCATTATCGCGTCATGACGGAAACAGGAGAATCGCTGAGCGAACTGTCTGGTAAATTGCGTTTTCAATCGGGAACGAAAGCTGAATTGCCAGCGGTTGGTGACTGGATCATCCAAACAGAGCGAGAGCCAGGCAAAGGACGGATCGAACGTGTCTTGCCACGATCTTCTCAATTTTCCCGAAAAGCGGCAGGAACGGAAACCGAGGAACAAATCATCTGCGCGAATGTCGACGTTGCCTTGCTCGTCATGGCTTTTGGACATGACTTCAACGTCCGTCGACTGGAACGTTATTTAACGGTTGCTTGGGATGCAGGGGTGACACCAATCATCGTCCTGACGAAAAAAAGTTTGATGCCGTCGATTGAAACGGAACTGCAGGCTGTCGAAGCGATCGCGTTCGGAACACCAATCCTTGCTGTTGATTCTTTAACTGGTGACGGATTAGAGGAGTTGCGTGAACAGTTACAAATCAAGCAGACGATCGTGTTAGTTGGGTCGTCTGGCGTCGGGAAGTCGACGCTCGTCAATGCTTTAGCTGGAGAACAGTTAATGGAGACGGGTGGCGTACGAGAAGACGATGAACGCGGACGTCACACGACGACACATCGCGAACTGAAACGACTATCGAGCGGTCTATTGCTCGTTGATACACCGGGGATGCGAGAATTGGCCTTATGGGATGGAAGTGACGGTTTATCGTCGACGTTTTCCGATATTGAGGAGCTTGCTGAAAACTGTCGTTTCCGAGACTGTGAACATGATAAGGAACCGGGCTGTGCCGTTCGGACAGCTTTAGAAGATGGCACACTAACTGCTGAGCGCTGGAATAGCTTCGTCAAGCTAAAACGAGAAATCGCTTATGCGGAACGCAAGCAAAATGTGGCGTTGCAGGCGGCGGAGAAAGAAAAGTGGAAAAAAATCCACAAGCAGGCTCAAGCGCATACGAAAGTGAAGTATCAAAAGCGATAATACGACTGAAATATGAAAAGCATCTGCAACGGAAAAAGGAGTCTCTTTTTCTATGCAGATGCTTTTTTCTCGTTATTCTTTTGAAAGGAATTCATTTGTTTCTGTATGGAACGGCACGTTACCCGTCAACGCATCAAGACGATGTAAGTCGGATTGAATCGCTTCAGGGTCACTTCGGCGCGCGTTTCGTACCGTGACCGTTCCGACCGGATGATCGTTGAATCCAGTCGTTAAATCAAACGTCCGATTCGACAGCCGATCGGTAAAATAACGATCGTGAGAGACGAAGAGGAGTTCACCAGGGAAAACATCGAGGGCGGCTTCGATTTGTTCACGAGTCGCAAGGTCCAAATAGTTCGTTGGTTCATCGAGAATAAGCAAGTGAGCACCAGAAAAATACAGACGTAAGAAAGCGATCCGACATTTCTCACCCATACTAGCGTCGGAAATCGACCGGTAAACATCATCGCGACGGAATAAAAAACAGGCGAGCAACGTCCGGGCGTCCGTTTCACTCATCGTGCCGTACTCAAGTAATGCCTCTAACAACGTACCGGATGTCGGTAAGTGGGAAAGGGCTTGTGAAAAATAGCCGGTCTTCAATCGAGGATGACGGATTACGTTCCCTTGATGAGGAGCATATTCGCCCTCGATGAGACGCAGTAAGGTCGTTTTCCCGCTTCCATTCGGTCCGATGACAGCAATTCGGTCACCACGTTCTACCGTAAACGAAACGTCGTTTAGGATCGGTTTCGTCTCATGCATGAAAGAGACACGTTCGAACGAAATCAGTCGTTTCGCACGAATCGCTTCATGTTCGAATGCGACGTGAACAGTCGGTGCAACCTGTGGTTTTTGTACACGATCCTCGAGTAGACGCTCGAGTTGCTGCTCTTTTGCCTTGACCTTTGTCGCATGTTTAGCAGCCTTCTTTTTCGCATAGGGATCCCGTTCACTCGCTTGATTCGAGGCTTTTTGATGCCATTGCCGATAACCCTGAATCATGCGTGTCAGCTCTTTACGTGTGCGTTCTTGTTTTTCGTACGCTCGTTGTTGCGACAGAGCTTGATGTTCCTTTTGTTCTTTATAGGACTGATAGTTTCCGCTGTATCGCGTTGCCCCTGATTCAGATAATTCAATGACGGCATCAGCTGTTGCGTCGATGAAGAATCGTTCGTGTGAGACATAGAGAATCGAGGTCCATGACATGTTGACCCATTCCGTGAGCCACTCGAGCGTCTCTTGATCCAGATGATTCGTAGGTTCATCGAGAATGATGAAATCAGGTCGTGACAGAAGCAGGCAGGCAAGTTGGAGGCGCGTCTGTTCACCACCGCTTAAACTGGATGCTTTGTGTGTCCAGAGTGCTTCCTCTAATTTGACTTCTTTTAAGACGCGTGTTGCATCTGCTTCAAGCGAGAAGGCGTCCTGATCGAGTGCTTGTTGATAGATCGTCAAGTCACCATTCATGGCATTAGCGCGAAGTTGATAACGAACCGCATCCGCTCGTTCGACGACATCAAGAACGGTGTGATCGCCCGCTACGAAGTGTTGTGATAGTAGACCGAGTTTTTTGTAATGACGCTTGATCGAACCGTCAGTCGGCTGAAGTTGGTCAGCGATCAAGTGTAACAGTGTCGTTTTTCCGATGCCGTTCGGACCGATTAAGGCGACATGTTCACCGGTATGAATATGAAAAGAAACGTCCGAGAAAAGACGTCGTTCGTCGTAGTCCATCGATAGGTGTTGGATCGTAAGTGTTTCAGTAGGCATAAAAGCAACTCCTTTAGTGTTCATTTCCGATAAGATGAAATGAAAAACACACCATCCGAAGCGAGCGGATGGTGTGCCGGAGTGTAACTCAAAGAAGGTGCTGGCCAAAGGTTGGTCACACCGAAAAAGAGCAGACTCGTAGCGTCAGACATCCGCAACTGCATTGCGAAAGAGATGATTTCATTCATCAAGCGACGTGTACGAGTGATTGCTTCATTTCGGTGTTGTACCTCCTGTTCATAGTCTATGACGTCATTGTAACAAACTGGAAACGTTAACACAAGTACGATTCAAGTAAGGTTTGCGCAGTATCCGTTTCTTCTGATGAAGGGGGAAGCACATCAGTTAATGGATATGCAAGACCGAGGTTTTCCCACTTATAGACACCGAGTTGATGATACGGGAGTACTTCGACGCGCTCGACGTTTCCGAGCGTCCGGATGAACTCGCCGGTCTGGCGGAGGAAATGTTCTGACATCGTAATACCTGGAACGAGGACGTGGCGAATCCAGACGGGAATGTTTCGCTCGGCTAGGCGTTTTGCGAAGGCGAGTGTATTGGCGTTACTCCGTCCAGTCAAGACGCGACAAGCGGCATCGTCGATATGTTTGATATCGAGTAGTACTAGATCCGTCGCATCGAGAATCGCATCGATGTTTTTCGGGACGACGGATCCCGCGGTATCGATGACCGTATGCAATCCATGGCGTTTTGCTTCTGTTAAAGCAGCCTCCAAGAATTCTGGCTGAGCGAGCGGTTCACCTCCAGAGAAAGTGATTCCGCCACCCGTGGCCTCGAAAAAGGAGCGATAGCTGATCGCTTCTTTTACGACTTCGTCTGCTGAGACACGCCGTCCGCAACCGAACTCCCATGTATCCACGTTATGACAGTATTGACATCGTAGTGGACATCCTTGCGTAAAGACGATGAATCGAATGCCAGGACCATCGACTGTTCCACATGATTCAACGGAATGGATCATACCATAGGTCATCCTGCTCACTTCCTTTCACATACTACACATCATTTTAGAGAGAACCGTGGAACGTTCGATTGATGACATCGATCTGTTGTTCACGCGTCAGTTTAATGAAGTTGACGGCATAACCGGATACCCGAATCGTTAACTGTGGATATTGTTCTGGATGCTCCATGGCATCGAGTAACGTCTCACGGTCAAAGACGTTGACATTCAAATGGTGTCCTTTTGAAGTCGTACCACCCATATATCCGTCAAGTAATCCGACTGTATTGCGAATGCGTGTGGCTTCATCCTTACCAAGTGCTTTTGGAACGATCGAGAACGTGTAGGAAATCCCGTCGAGCGCATGTTCATATGGTAATTTTCCGACAGATGTCAGTGCGGCGACAGCTCCTCTAGTGTCACGTCCATGCATCGGGTTAGCACCCGGTGCGAATGGTTCACCCGCACGGCGTCCATCTGGCGTATTTCCTGTTTTTTTACCATAGACGACGTTTGAAGTAATCGTCAGGACAGACTGCGTCGGAAGGGCATTGCGATACGTTGGATGTTTACGGATTTTCTCCATGAACAGTGTGACGAGATCGACCGCCATCTGATCCACCCGTTCATCGTTATTCCCGAACTTCGGAAACTCGCCTTCGATCTTGAAATCAACTGCAATCCCATCCGCATCTCGGATTGGACGAACTGTTGCGTAACGGATGGCGGATAGACTGTCAGCGACGACCGATAAACCAGCGATACCGCATGCCATCGTCCGTAAGATTTCCGGATCATGTAAAGCCATTTCAATCCGTTCGTAGCTGTACTTATCATGCATGTAGTGGATGACATTCAGTGTGTTGACGTACAGTTCTGCGAGCCAATCGAGTTGACGATCATAAGCCGCCATGACGGTTTCGTAATCGAGTACTTCATCAAGCATCAATGGACTTGCTGGGGCGACTTGAATTTTGAGCTTCTCGTCCATTCCGCCATTGATCGTATAAAGTAATGCTTTTGCCAGGTTTGCTCGCGCACCGAAGAACTGCATCTGTTTCCCGATCTTCATCGCGGAGACACAACAAGCGATGCCGTAATCATCTCCATAAACCGGTAACATCAAATCATCGTTTTCATATTGAATCGAGCTTGAAACGATCGACATCTTCGCACAGAATTCCTTGAATCCGCGTGGAAGCTGAGTAGACCAGAGAACGGTTAGATTCGGTTCCGGTGCCGGACCAAGTGTCGAGAGTGTGTGTAAGAAGCGGAATGAACTTTTCGTGACGTTTGATCGTCCATCTTCACTCATTCCACCGATTGATTCCGTTACCCACGTCGGATCACCTGAGAACAGATCGTTGTAGTCTGGTGTCCGTAAGAACTTAACGATCCGAAGCTTCATGACGAAATGATCGACGAGTTCTTGTGCAGTCTCTTCCGTCAAGCGACCAGCCGCAAGATCACGTTCGACATAAATATCAAGGAACGTCGAGACTCGACCGAGTGACATGGCTGCCCCGTTTTGCTCTTTGATGGCAGCAAGATAGGCAAGATAGACCCACTGGAATGCTTCTTGTGCTGTTTCTGCAGG
Organism: Exiguobacterium sp. UBA5002; assembly: GCF_002396765.1. Classification (NCBI taxonomy): domain Bacteria; kingdom Bacillati; phylum Bacillota; class Bacilli; order Caryophanales; genus Exiguobacterium; species Exiguobacterium sp. UBA5002. The sequence goes on along the minus strand of NZ_DGYQ01000012.1, from coordinate 21,876 downwards.
GCGGGAGAGATCGAAACCATAGCGAGCTCCAAGCTCGGTCAATTCCGTTAATGCGCGCAACTGTTCATTCATCTCTTCACGGTCGCGAATCATCGATTCAGATAAGAATCCGCCACGTGCCTTTAAATCCTTCTTACGTTCTTCGATCAAGCGTGCCGTTCCGTACAAAGCAACACGACGATAGTCACCGATGATCCGTCCGCGACCATAAGCATCAGGTAATCCGGTGATAATACCGGCTTTACGTGCAGCGCGCATCTCAGGGGTATAGGCATCGAAAACCCCTTGGTTATGTGTCTTCCGGTACTCGCTGAAAGTTTTCGTGACGGTCTCGTCTGCTTCAAAGCCATACGCAGATAGGGCATCATTCACCATCCGAATCCCACCGTTCGGATGAATCGAACGTTTAAACGGTTCGTCTGTCTGTAAACCGACTATTTTTTCAAGTGAGCGATTCAGATACCCTGCATCATGCGAGAGGATCGTTGATGGTGTTTTAGCATCGACGGCATATACACCACCACGTTGTCGCTCTTCATTCGTCAGCTGTAGAATTTGTTGCCAGAGACGTTCCGTTGCTTGCGTCGGACCGACTAAAAAGTGATCATCTCCTGTATATTCCGTGCGATTGAGTCGGATGAAGTCTGCGACATCGATCGTCTTTACCCATTCACCAGACGTAAAGTTCGTCCAAGCACTCGTTTTTTCTAATAACATAGATACCACTCCTTTAATATTGAGCTAATCATCAGTTCCATATGTGAATAGTGTAACAAAAGGAAGGGCTGATTCCCTTTACGTTCATGTGAATGTTTTAACAAGTGGACAAACGTTGATATGACGGGCTTTCTTTATTTCTGTATTCATATGAAAATAGTTTGAAAAAAAACAGTTTTAGATTGCTAATTCAAGGTTTTTTGGAAACTGTATGAGTTGATTTGAAAAAGATTCACTAGAACAGTTGAAACTGTGAGGAATGTCACGCTACGGTGCCTTGTATTTTTAAGACGTATCGTTGACAATGAAAAAGGGAATATAGAACGTGGAGGTGTGCCAAATGGAGTATGTATCATTAACACAACAAGGAGAGTATCAGTCAGGAGACTGGGTCTCTTTGAAAATCGGATCGGACGGTTCAACGCGAACGGGAATGATCACGGAATTCGAAAATGATGGATTCTGGATTCGGTTTGAAGATGATTTTGATTATGAAGACTTTATCGGCTATGATGAATCGTATTGGATTGCGCTTGTTCGTCGTCCGGTTGACGTAAAAGCGACGTATGCGAGTCTTGCGGAGTACCCGACACTCGCTGCAGAATTACAGGATCGTGTCATCCAAGGATTCGAAATTTTAGAAGAAGAAGCCGGTGAAAGCGAGATTCGATTCCATATTCGATTGCTCGACGCAGGAAATGAATATACACAGACATTACGGGGATACCGTGATGCATCAGGAGATCATGTCGAATACGTAACGGCATGATGGAATTAAGAGAGTAGGAGAAATCGTTATGAACTTTACAAAATCATTTTTACAGGAAGCATGGGAACGCGCACGCTTTACGGAGTTGATGCCTGTTCAAGAACAAGCGATTCCGTTGTTGCGCGAAGGAAAAGATGTCCTGGCGGAAGCGCCGACAGGAACAGGGAAGACGCTTGCCTATGTCATTCCAGCTTTAGAAAAGATTGAAGTAGAAGAACCACACGTGCAAGTCGTGATCACGGCACCAACACGGGAACTCGTCATGCAAATTCATCAAGTCATTCAATTGTTTGCTCAAGGAAGTGGTATCAAATCCGGTGCATTCATTGGTGGTGTTGAATTAAAGCGACAATATGAACGATTGAAGAAAAAACCACAAATCATTGTTGGAACGCCAGGGCGTCTCGTTGAGTTGATCGATTCGAAGAAGCTGAAGATGCATAAGGTGAAATTGATCGTCTTGGACGAAGCGGATCAAATCTATGAGAGTGGTATGAGTGACTCGGCGACGCGAATCGCAAACAGTGCACTACGCGATCGTCAGTTAGCATTCGTCTCCGCGACATTACCGGAACGGACAGCAGAATGGGGACGGACGCTTGCAAACAACCCTGAGACGATTCGAGTTGAGCGTGCCGTCAGTACACAAGTGACATTCGGTTATTTGGAGACTTCACGTCGTCAGAAGCCGGAATTGTTACGTCGTCTGGCGAACATGCAAGGATCAAAAGTACTGACATTCATTAATAACCGTTCCTTCCTCGGACCATTGAATGGCGAGTTGAGTAAATTCTCATTGAAATACCGGATTTTAGACGCTGAAAAAGGCAAACGAGAGCGGATGGAGACATTGCGTTCTTATAAAAAGGGAGAGTTTCCTTTACTCGTCACGACAGGTCTTGCGGCACGTGGGTTAGATATCGAAGCAGTCACGCATGTCGTCCATTATGATTTGCCGGAGTCGTTTGACGATTTCGTACACCGTTCAGGTCGGACGGGACGTGGAAACGCGAACGGAATGGTACTTGCTCTTGTTACGGATCAAGACTTAAAACACTTAAAAACACTTGCGAAGCAAATGGGCGTCGAGATGGAAGCGATGGAAATTTACCGTGGGGAAGTCATTCCAAAACGTGAATTCACAGCACCTCAGACGATTAAACGACCGGCTACTCCTCACCGGAAAGGGCGATCGAAATGAAGAACGATCGAAAAGTAATTCCGTTTCCGACGACGGTTTCTGAAGCGGAAATGAATGCAGCCTTGAAGAAGATGTATCAAGAAGCAGCGACAGCACGCAGTACGGATTGGGTCGCTTTCATTGAAGAGATTGCGACGGAGGGACGTTGGTATTTAAAAGATGCTGAATTGTTCCGGGACTTATTCGTAGATTGGGCCATCTTCTATGAGACGGATGATCAAGGAAAAACGCCGCACGGTCGTTTTCTTGAGCAGGTCAAAGAAGAGTTATCGCCTAGCCTCTACCGCGCCTTGCGTGGATTAGCGGACCCGATGCCTTCGTTGTTTCAAGTCGAGGCGGATGGTGTCGTTGATTTAATGTCAAAACAGACGTATCAAACGGATTTGTCTGAGATTGAAGTCGAATCAGGTGATTTGTTGATTGGAAAACTGCTCTACATTTCTGGGAAATGGCGCTTTGCGATTGCCTATATGAAAGTAGCGCGCGCACTGGTACCAGAAGTCCTCGCTTTGTTGACGGACTTCGTGGATGAAGTAGGAGAAGACGCGTTGCTTCGTCAGTATCCAGAATTTTGTGCGGAATTGATTGACTTACTCCTCGATATCGAAGAAGGCAATATTTCACCGAGACCAGAAGAATAATCGAAAAAACCTAGAATACATGACCTGATTATGGTCAACGTATTCTAGGTTTTTTTCATGAATCTGCTCGATATAGGGAGACATCGTTTTTATCCCGATGTTTCACGCGATACATGGCAAGGTCGGATTGCTTTAAGCATGTTTCAAGATCAGCCTTATGACACGCGGTCACACCGATGCTTGCAGAAACGAATAAGGATTGTCCTTTATAAACGTAAGGACGTCTTAAAAAGTTTAAGAAGGATTTACATTTTCGACGTAAGGACAGTTCATCATCGGCGTGTAAGAGGATCGCGAACTCATCTCCACCAAGTCGATACACCTGTTCTAAAGAATTCGTATGCTCGCTCAATCGTTTCGCGACTTCGATCAATACGTAATCACCTGCCTCATGACCATACGTATCATTGACTTGCTTAAAACCGTCTAAATCGACTACCGCAAGATAATTCATCTCGAGGAGATGGTTTGAAAAATCTCGCTCCAACGAACGACGGTTTCCGATACTTGTCAAGGCGTCATGGTAGGCGTGGTATTCGATCCTTTTTTGCCGGAGCTTTCGTTCAGTGACGTCATGTAAAATCGTGAAACGTCCCATCGAGGTGGCAGCAATCTGAATCGGAATATCAATGATCTCATACTTTCTGTGTTGTTCATCTTCATACTCATCGATATCTGTCTCAAGTGTTTCTAATAAGTGACGCATCGTACGAGGTATATGTTCAATCGTCATGTCGGGTAAATGAAACAGACGTTGGGCAGCTAAATTTGCGTATAGTGCCGTTCCAGATTGATCGAGTCGAATCATCGGGTCAGGATGACCGAGAAAGAGTGGGATGACTTGCTGTTCACTATCTTTAATTTGTTGTTTGCGATGTTCAATGCGTGAAGCGAGTTGTTCATTCCGTTCGTGTAATTGTGCAACGATCAACCTATGCTGACGAGCAATCAAGATTTGTCGAATGATTAGTAAAACTAAAATGATGAAGATATCGAGCTTCCCGCCTTCTTGTTCCACCATATAGTGAATGAATAAAGGAACGGCCAGTAGAGGGAGCCAGGAACGGGGAATGGCCTTCGTTCGAGTGGTTCCTTCTTCAATATGATCAATATGCCATAAAATAGCTGCACTTTGCGCCAAACGGATCAAGATCGGGGAAAACAATAGATAATTTGCTGAGAAGTCCGGGAAATAAACACTTGAGACTTCGTAGATACCGCGAATGAAAATGGATAAGAACAATAAGAATAATGCCATCCTTGATACCCAATGAGTTTCTTGAATGAACGTGAAATAGAAGAAGACGAATAAACCGAGTGATGTATTCGTAATGACGATGATGGCATAAGGAACAGTTTGCAGTCCCGGATTCGTCAATTCATTGAGGACATGAAACGCAACAAGTGCTACGAAAACGACGATGATCGCGGCATCGACGAAAGCGAGCACGTGTTGTCCGAGTGTCCGTTTTGTGATGATTCGGTAAAAAATCGCGTATAAGAATACGTAATGAGATATTGAAAATAAAATCAGGCTATAAATAGATGGAACTGGAAAGTCTGGATCGAAGAAATGTAATGTCTCAAGAACGGAACCGATGCAGGTTAAAACCAGTGATCCTAAAGCGATCAGCCAAAACTTTCGTCTGGGTACGACCAATGTTTGTTCCTTACGATAAGCAGTAAGAATAAAGTAAGCAATCAATCCAAGAGAGATATACTGTAGTACTTGTTCAACGATCCGATTAGAGATGGAAGGAGTCCATGTAGCAAGGATCATTAGAGCAAAAGATATGACGAGCATGGCAGGAAACCAACGAATGAAATAGTTCGATTTAAGCATGGACTCCCTCCTAACGTTTAATTTGAGTAGTGAACAAAAAATTGTTTTTTTTCGGTCTTCTTAATATGGTACATGGCTTCATCTGCTCGAATCAATAATTGTTCAGAGCTTTTACCATCTTCAGGTATAAGGAAATTCCGATTGATGGTGTGACTTGAAGCGTATGTGTCTGGATGTAGAACGGATGATTTAGAACTTCGAGAACGTGTTCGGCAAACTGGCGTGTTTCCGAAGCAGATGCCTGAATGAAGATCAAGAACTCATCTCCTCCAAGACGTGCAACGAGATCAGTTGACGTCGTCATCGATTGAAGGCGGCTCGCCGTCTCTTGTAACACGAGGTCACCAACATCATGCCCATAAGTGTCATTGATTTGTTTGAAACCGTCTAAATCAATGAATAGTAAGGAGCCGTATTCTAACGTCGGCAGAGTCAGATAAAGTTGTTCCTCGAAGTAACGCCGGTTTGGCAAATGCGTGAGCGAATCATGGTACCCCATACGTTCTAGCCATACTTCCTGTTGATAATCTTCCGTGATATCCGCCAAGATGACGAAATAGCGTTGTTGATCCGGGATATCGATGATTGTCGTATTCAAAAAGATTTCCGGATGTTCCTCCGTGGTCGGTACATGTAGCAAGTGAGAGGGATAAATCAGCTGCGCTTGTTGAAGCAATGGAATGAGTCGATCGAGTTGTAGCCGTTGGCTCGGTCCGAGCGGTAAATCGCTCCATCCAGCTTCGACAGCAGCTGGATTGACAGATCGAATCTGATACGTAGCATCGATTTCAAGAACAATTTCTGGATAAGATAGAAAAAGCGATGTTAGTTCCTTTTCCCTTAACTGTAAGAGTGCTGTCTTTTGATGGACAATGTCTTCTAGATTCGTTTGCAGTGCTGTTGTTTCCTGTAATAACCGCAGATTTTCCTGATATGAAAAGCTGTCGTGTTAAAAATAATAAAAACGTAATGCCGACGGAAAGTGAGAAGAAGGTTTGGGAGACAGGGAAGAATGTAATATAGAGAATCAGTACAGATAATAAGATGTACGACATCAAGGAACGCGTAAGTGTTTCGACCCGAATAAGAGTTGCTTGTTGTTCATGACTGATGGGAAGAGCGCGAGTATTCATGAAGGCAAGGATGAAGAGTCCGCTGAGTGGGTATAGCGGAAGCAATAAACCAGCTATTCGCGGTTCACCGTTTAATAACAACGTATAAAAAATAAAGTTCGTCATACCGAGCACGAACGTTCCGAGTACTAGGAAGAGGAACCCTAATCTCGATACGTTTCGCTTTAGTCCAGAAGCATAAAGTAAGAAAAAGAACAGCGTTAACAGAATCGTCAAGAAGGCATAGAAGGTCCAACTGATTTGCTCGAGTACCGTTCTAGTATAAGAGGGGACAAAGCGGAAAATAGCGATGTATCCAGCAATCATTGATACAGTGAACAATGTTAAAGAATCAAGAATCAATAATTTTTGTTTTTGAAACAAAGTCAAATCCAACTGCCGAAATAAGAAGATGACCATCATCGTTAAATGAACCGTATAAGGCAGATCTAATAAGACGTTCAGGTTAACAGCGTTCCATTGAAAAAGACGACCAATCATATTGAGGAAATCGCCTAGAAAATACGAGAAAAAGGCGATCGATAACCATTTATATGGAATGGAAGATTGTTTGAAAGCCTTCGATTGACTAAGTAGGAAGATGACGAAAGAACCGACTAGACTAATGATCGCTGAAAGTTGTAACGAGCGATCTTGTGGCAATAGCCATAGCAGGGTGTACGTAACAACTAAGTAGAATGCGACGGTAGGGTAGATGTTATGAACGATCCGTTTCACCGGAACTCCTCCTTTCGCAAGCCTTCCATGAAAATGAAATATGCTATAACATTACCCGATATCTAGTTTGAATTCACATTTATTTTCAGATTTAAAATGAAAATAAGAGGCAATTCCCATTTCATGAAAAAAGCAGGGTTCTTCTTTAAGGAAGAACTCCGCTTATCGAAATTATTGATTAGATTGACGATAGTTTTCAAATGCCTCGATTTTTTCAGAAAGGTACGTCCAATACTCCATCCGTTCATCAAGCATCGCTTTCGTTTTTTCAATGGCTTGATACAGTTCATTGACTTTACCGAGATCGCTTCCTGCCGAAGCAAGTTCGGCTTCTAATTGCTCCAGTTCTGCCTCACTTTCTTCGATTTGTTGTTCAATGATTGCCCAATCTTGTTGTTCCTGATAACTTAGTTTCTTTGGCGTCTCTATCTTTGGTGCTGTAGCAACCTCAACCGTCTTTTCAACAACGATTGAGGGAACGGGTGCTGTCATTTGCTCAAGATAGTCTGTATATTGTCCATAATAAAAGACGACATTCCCGTCTTCAAATGCAATCAAGCGATTGACGACCCGGTCGAGGAAGTAGCGATCGTGGCTGACCGTGATGACGGTGCCTGGGAATGATTCTAAATAATCTTCGAGTACGGATAACGTCTCAGTATCCAAGTCGTTCGTCGGCTCATCAAGGAAGAGGACGTTCGGTTCTTCCATCAAAATCGTCAACAATTTCAGACGTCGTTTTTCGCCGCCGGAAAGCTTACCGATTTGTTTATATTGGGCTTCCGGTTTAAAGAGAAACTGTTCGAGCATCTGACTTGCCGTGATCTCCTCACCAGCGAGTGTCGTGATGACTTTTGCGATCCGTTCGACCTCGTCGATGACACGACGTTCGGGATGCGTGAATTCGGCAAATTGCCCATAAAAGCCGATCTTCACCGTTTCGCCGTGAATGATTTCACCGGTTGTTGGTTCTAAGCGTTGCGCAAGAATTGAAAGAAGTGTTGATTTTCCACTCCCGTTTCGTCCTACGATGCCATACCGTTCTTTCCGTCCAATCAGAGCGTTAAACGATTCAAAAAGGGTCCGTTCACCAAATCGATGAGAGACATCATGCGCTTCGATGACTTTTTTACCAAGACGGGTCGAACCGACCTGTACTTCGAGTGTTGATTCTTCTTCCTCGTACGAGAGGTCTTGTAAAGCATCCACGCGCTGGATTCGCGCTTTTTGTTTCGTCGTCCGCGCCTTTGCTCCGCGACGCAACCAGGCGAGTTCGCGACGGAGGATGTTTTGACGTTTTTCTTCCATAGAAGCCGTCCGTTCACGGCGTTCGGCACGTTTCTCAAGAAACGATTCATAGTTTCCGACATAGAAATAAGCCGTACCGTTCGCGATCTCCATCATATGATTCGTCACACGATTCAAGAAATAGCGATCGTGGGTAATCAGTAGAATCGCACCACGGTATTCCTTGATTTGAGTCTCAAGCCAACTGATCGTCTCAGCATCGAGTTCGTTCGTCGGCTCATCGAGCAGGAGAAGATCGGCTTCATCAAGTAAAGCTTCAGCGAGTCCGACACGCTTGCGTTGTCCTCCGGAAAGAGAGCCGATCAACGCGTTCAAGTCGAGGATGCCGAGTTTGTTTAAAATCATCTTTAAGCGTGATTCCGTGTCCCAAGCTTGCGCAGCATCGACTTCTGTCTGAGCTGTAATGAAGCGATTGAGTAGTGTTTTACTCGTCGGATCTTGTTCAAGTGCTAGACGCGCTGTTTCATAGTGACGTAACGCATTAATCGTTGGTGTATCACCAGACAACAATACTTCCATGACCGTTTGGTCTTCCGGATAATCGGTCGTTTGCGATAGCAAGCGGATCCGATAATCATTCGGGTGATGCATCGTACCAGCGTCTGCCGTCTCTTTACCTGCCAAGATATGCAGGAGTGTCGACTTACCGGTACCATTGACGCCGATGATGCCAATCCGGTCGCCAGGTGAGACGGAGAATGTCACATCTTCGAAGACGATTTTATCGGCGAATTCTTTTTTGAGATTTTCTGCTTTCATTAACATATTAGACACCTTCTACAATCTGTTTGATTTGCTGTTCGACTGTTTGGACGAGTTCTTTCTGTGTCATCGTACTCGGATCAATCGACGGTAAGATCGTGACGTCGACCGTGGCAGGACGAATCTTACCCGTCTCCTCCATGACACGATAACTTCCTGAAATTGCGACGGGTACGACGCGAGCGCCACTTGAGGTCGCGAGTGTGAAGCTTCCCGCTTTGAACTCCGCCATTGGACCGCCTTTGGAGCGTGTTCCTTCCGGGAAGATGATCATCGATTGTCCGTCCTTGATCGTCTCGACACCAGAACGAATCGCTTTCAGCGATTGGCGTCGATCTTTTCGATCGATCATGACACATCCCATCAGATTCATCCAAACATTGACGATTGGGATTTTATTCACTTCGATTTTTGAGATGAATGCTTTCGGTTTATCGATTGTTCCAAGTAGAATCGGAACATCGAAGTTCCCTTGGTGATTCGAGATGAAAACGACAGGTTCGTTTGCTGGGATGTGTTCACGACCTGTTACGTTGACACGAACACCAGCGAGTCGGAGAAGAGAGTTTGCCCAGGCGCTTGCTACACGCTGGACGAACGCATAGCGCGCGAGATGCGTTCGACGTTTTGCACTAGGTAAAAACGGTAAGGTACAGGGTAAGACAAGTCCAAAATAAATGAACCATATGACAGTACGTATCATGATGAAGTGACAGCTCCTTTTTTCATTACTGATGTTATTGTACAAAAAAAGACCGGGCGTCGCACCCGGTCTGCGTGATTATTCCCAGTAACGAGGTTCAGATTCCTCTTCGCTTTCTCCTAGTTCAAAGGTGAGGCGACGTGTCGTTGGATCAACAGAGAACGTAGCATTTGTATTGTCGATCTGTTTGATTTCCATCGTTTCCTCATCCAAAATGAGAGTCAAGCGGACCTTATCTTCGTGATCTACGAGCAGTACGCCATCTTCCTTCAACCATAAATCGATGACAGGGGAGTAGCGAAGTGTCCAACCGTTTGATAAAGGGATTTCGTTCATAATGAATCTGTTCCTCCTAGATGATGAAATCGTGTTCTTTATTTATCATGCTGGTCTGTCGCGGAGAATGCAAGTGGTGTGCTGGAATCTTGTTGAGGATAAGAGACTTGATAAGAAAGTTCACGCTTTTTCATCCGTTCGTACTGTTTTTTGACACGACGGTGTCGGATGTATTCAATGTAAGTCAGATAGGACGTACGTATCAGCTGGCGGATTGATGATAGTGACAGACAAATCGCTAGCGTAAAGACGAACACACCGATCGAACTCGTATAATAACCGGTAACAAAACTTAAATATGTAGTGATGAGACCCGCAATCGTCGTGAATAAGTAGAAGAGCACGTCCGTTTCCTCCTCGAAATTAAAATAATGGTATGTCCATTACAATTCGAGGTAAGCCGTGATTTTCCTTTATCGTCCTGTAAATGTCCGGAAAAAATAAAAAATCCACACGGAAGGTGTAGATTTTAAGGGCGGTCGATTTGCTGAAGCGCTGGTGTCTTCGGTGTCATATCCGTACTGTTCGATCCTTCTGCGAAGACGATTCCAATCGTAGCAAGGAACGCAAAAAATGCAAAAACCAATGTTTTCGTGAAGCGTCGTGCGAACGAACGCGATTGAATGTTATGAAACATTTTTATCCCCCATATTTACCTAAACTAAACCTTCTTTTTCCTGTTATTTAATCATATATCTTTTTTTCAAAAAAATCACGCAAATGTGTTCTGTTCACAAATATGTCACAACTGTCACCATTGTGTCGATATCAGAGATGAATGGAAAAAGAGTATAGTATGGTAGGGAAAGAACAGCAGAACGATTCACAAGGACTGGAATCGATTCAAATACAGAGAGGAGATGACCCGAAATGGGATTACGCGCAGGACAGGTTGTCACATTAAAAGTAGAACGCGAAGCAGAGTTCGGAGTGTTTCTGACAGATGGAAATGAAGACGTGTTGTTGCATAACAATGAACAAACACGGAAAGTAGCCCTCGATGAAGAGGTAGAAGTCTTCTTGTATCAAGATAATGAAGGGCGTCTAGCATCATCGATGACGATTCCAGAAGCTTCATTTGAAGACTATGTCAAGACGACGATTAATGGAACACGCTATAACACAGGAGTGTTCGCGAACATCGGCATTCAAAAAGACGTTCTCGTCTCACTCGACGATTTGCCGCAGCGCCGGATGTTCTGGCCAGAAGAAGGCGATCAACTCTTCATTCGTCTGAAACATGATCAGAAGCTTCGGTTACTCGGAGACCCTGCACCTTATGCATACTTCAACTTACGTGCGAAGCCAGCTCCAGAGGAGTGGAACAACATGGACGTCGAAGGTCTCGTCTTCTCACAACGTGAACCAGGCGTTAACGTCTGGGTCAACGATCAATCGATCGGATTCTTGCATGAACGTGAGATGGAACGCTGGCCGCGTCTTGGAGAAGTCTTGAAATTACGAGTGACAAATGTAAAACCAGATGGTACAGTATTACTTTCAGCACGACCACGTGCCTTTGAAGCCATTGATACAGACGCGGAGTTGATTCTGAACCATCTACTTGAACATGATGGTCAGATGCCGTATGGTGATAAGACAGCTCCCGAGACGATCGATGAAGTATTCGGTCTCAGCAAGGCAGCATTCAAACGAGCGCTCGGTCGCCTGTTGAAAGATAAAAAAATAGAAAAAAATGAAACGGGTATTCGGTTGACGAAATAATCGGACCGAGTAAGCCTGCGTTTCGAATAGATAGTAAGGAATTCATCATTTTGGTGGTTGCGGCTGGTTTGATTACCGGCGACCATTTACTGAATATACCCCATCACTAGTGGGGGCACGCGATGACGTACATCGCACGGTCCGGGCACTTCGCCTTTCCCTCGCCCTTATGGCAACGATTATGATGGTGACTTCCCTAAACATTATTATAAGAGAAACCACTCTATCTTTATGTGATAGATTCTGTTATAATAGGTAGTCGATTGTATTCGTTACGGTAGCGTCTGTTTAGTGGCAGACGTTTTTCATATGACAAAGGAGAGTATTTAGCATTGACAACATTTCGTGAATTAAATCTTAGTGAGGCACTTATCAAAGGTGTCCTAAAAATGGGCTTCGAAGAAGCAACACCAATCCAAGCAGAAACAATTCCAGTCGGACTCAGTGGCGTTGACTTAATTGGTCAAGCACAAACAGGTACTGGTAAAACTGCAGCGTTCGGTATCCCAACAATCGAGCGTCTTGACGCAAAATCACGCAACATCCAAGCGTTGATTCTTGCTCCAACACGTGAGCTCGCAATCCAAGTAGCAGAAGAATTGAACCGGATCGGTGAAGTAAAACGCGTTCATGCACTTCCTGTTTACGGCGGTCAGCAAATCGATCGTCAAATCCGCGCACTTCGCAAAAATCCACAAATCGTCGTTGCGACACCAGGACGTTTGATGGACCACATGAACCGTAAGACGTTGAACCTCGATCACGTTCAAACGGTCATCCTTGACGAAGCAGATGAGATGTTGAACATGGGATTCGTCGAAGACATTGAGAAAATCCTCGGTGCACTTCCTGAAACACGTCAAACACTCTTATTCTCAGCAACGATGCCACCACAAATTCGTAAAATCGCAGATCGTTTCATGACGACTCCGACACATATCAAAGTCAAAGCAAAAGAAATGACAGTTGAAAACATCGACCAGTCATTCATCGAATTGAAAGAAAGCCAAAAATTCGACGTTCTTTGCCGTTTGATCGACACGGATTCTCCGGAACTCTCAATCATCTTCGGTCGTACGAAAAAACGTGTTGACGAAATGACTGAAGGTTTGATCCAACGTGGATACACAGCTGACGGTTTACACGGTGACTTAACACAAGCAAAACGTGACCAAGTCATCCGTCGTTTCAAAAAAGGAACGATTGATATCCTCGTCGCGACAGACGTTGCAGCACGTGGTCTTGACATCTCTGGTGTCACACACGTCTACAACTTCGACGTCCCACAAGATCCAGAGAGCTATGTTCACCGGATTGGTCGTACGGGTCGTGCTGGTAAAACGGGATCGGCTGTCACATTCGTTACACCACGTGAATTCGGTCAAATCAAAACAATCGAACGTGTCACGAACAAAAAAATGTCACGTCGTCATGCACCAACACTTGATGAAATCTTAGAAGGCAACTTGAAGCTTGCTGCACAAGAACTCATCAAACGCGTTGAAGCAAAAGACTCAAAAGAATATACGACACTTGCACAAGAACTCTTAGAAGAGTACGAAGCAGTGGAACTTCTTTCAGCAGCACTTAAAGGATTGACGAAAGAGCCGGATGCAACACCAGTCCAAATCTCTTCAATCGAACCAATCCGCGTGAAACGTTTCGGTAGCAACGGTGGTGGAAACCGTCGTCCTTACGGAAACAAAGGTGGAAGTGGAAGCGGCAACCGCAGTGGCGGATACCGTGGAAACAACCCACGTGGCGGTAGTGATCGTCGTGAAGGTGGTCGTTCATCTTCTTCATCAGATCGTCGTGAAGGCGGTTATGCTGGACGTAGCAACCGTAGCGAAAGCGATCGTAACCGTGGTGGACGTAAACCACGTTTTGAAAAGTAAACGATTCGAACCGATTTGTCACAGACAAGTCGGTTCTTTTTTATGATTTATCTGAGCGGTCATGATAAAATGAGCCATGAACGATAGGGAGAGGGCTGAATCATTCGTGTATACCATTTATGTAGCAGCATCCGTCTGTCTCGTTGCACTGATTATCGCGACGAAAAAGATTTGTGAGCGGACGACAAAAGGACATTTTCGTTATATTCCGTTGGCGACCTTATTATTTGGCGGCATCATCTTTCTTGTGCTAGCCATCGGTAAGGGGGGAGCCGTCGGAATCCAATACGGTGTCCTGAGTATCATCTACTTGACGGCGACATTCGGTGTGTACTTGTATATCGCATTGAGGAAAGATACGACGTTATCGTAAAACAGGGGCTCTCTCGTTACAGAGAGGCTCTTTTTTTGTTAAGATAGAACAAGAGTACAAGGGGGGAATAGAATGGATGCATTAGATGTCATCGTTCATCCCGAAGAGATAGAGGCATGGTTTCAACCGATCGTAGGCGCTGCCCCTTTTAAGGTGGAAGGGTATGAAATCCAGTCCCATTTTCGTGGAGAACCGTTAAAACCATTTTTTCAGGAAGATGATGTTCCAATCGAGTATCAACTCGAAGTCATGGGGCATGTCGTCCGTCAAGCATTCCAAAAAGTACCCTCCGATGCACAAGCGTTTATTCTGATCCGTTGTCGTCCAGCTTGGCTGTTTGAAAACGGTGGGGAGGACTTCTTGCATGTCTTACGGACGGTCGACTCGTCGTTTCCAAAAGAGCGGATGTACGTTACTTTGACGGATGTCCAAGTCGATGATTTTGACCGTCTGGGTCGGATCGTTGCGTATTACCAGAACTCTGGACTGAAGGTAGCGCTGGACCGTGCGGAAGCAACGAGTCTTGAACGTGTCTTTTCGATGTCGCCGGATATGTTGATCGTCGATTTATCCTCCATGATTGAAAAAAAGACCGTCTCAGCGTCGTATCCACATCTCTTACAGACGATGGAGCATCTTTGCGACCAGCTTGGAGCGCCACTTTTGTATAAGAATATCAGTCATCTCGGTCAACTTCGGTATGCGTGGCAACACGGAGGACGTTACTACATGGGGAATCTACTTGGAGAAGCATCACCTGAATGGGTCATGACCTGTCCTGGTATGGAAGTGTTGATCCATGAAGTCCCGATGTTTTATAAATATGATCGCGAGCAGATGAATCGCTTGTTTCAGCTAGAGCAAGACTGGACGGTTCGATTTAATGAAGATTGTCAGTCCTTGAAGCCGGAGCAAGATCTCGATCAATGGTTGCTGACGCTCGCCCGGAAGATGGAGCCGGAATTCATCCGGTTTTATATAACGGATGCGAATGGATTCCAACAATCTTCAAACGTCAGTAAAAAGAGTGGGGAGTGGAAACTGTATTCCTTCTACAAAGGGTACAACTGGAGTTTCCGTCCTTACTTCATCCGGACGACGGTAGCTATGGAACGACGACATAGTGGATATTTGTCCGAACGGTACGTCGACTTCAGCTCGAGTGAACAAACGCGGACATTTAGTATGCCGCTTAGTAATGGGATGTTCTTATTTGCGGATATCTCTGCAGATTATCTATATCAAGAACGATTGAGTGAATGAGGAGGAAATGAAAGTGTTAGATTATGATTACGAGGCATTACGAGAAATTGGACGAATCGTCGCCATGGCACGCGATGAGATGGCGGATGCCGTCAAACCGGGAGTCACGACGAAGGAACTCGATGACATCGGAGCACGCATCCTGAAGGAACAGGGAGCAGAGTCTGCTCCAATCGTCATGTACGATTTCCCAGGAGCGACATGTATCAGTGTCAACGATATCGCAGCACACGGTATCCCAGGGAAGTATGTCATTCAAGAAGGTGATATCGTCAATGTCGATGTCTCGGCTGTGAAGAACGGTTACTACTCGGACACAGGGAAGACGGTCATCGCAGGAGAAGCAAAACGTCCGGAAGATGTCCGACTCGTTGAAGTGTCATTGACGGCGCTTGAGAAAGGACTTGAAAAAGTCAAAGCCGGAACGAAGGTCAACCAGATCGGAAAAGCAATCTATGCCGAAACACGTAAGAGCGGTTTCACGGTCATCCGTAACTTAGCGGGACATGGTCTCGGTAAGACACTTCATGGTGAGCCAGAATCCATCTCGAACTACTTCAATCGTGAAGAGAATGATTTGTTGAAGGAAGGCCAAGTCATCGCTGTCGAGACGTTCATTTCAACAGGAGATGAGTTCTGTATCGAAGATGAGCGGGACGGTTGGACGTTATACACACCGAACCGGAGCCTCGTCTCACAATTCGAGCACACGGTCGTCGTCTTGAAGGACGGGTATGAGATTTTGACGAAAGTCGAAGGCAAAGAATCGTTCTAAGAAAAGCTCATATAGTAAAACACGAGAAGGGGGCTGACTCAAAAGTCAGTTTCCACAAAGGTAAGGGTGGCAGAATGATAATCTGCCACCCTTACTTCATAACAAAAAGAATGACGCGTTTCACGCATCTCCTACAGGAAAAAGCGCATCTTTGCGCTGTCAGAGACAAACAAGACCAGCTTTCCTGCTTGAATAAGGCAGGGAAAGCTAGCTTGTGTCTCGACTGAGGAAAGGGCGTGAAAAGACGCGTCATTCTTTTTTGAGTCAGCCTCCTTTTTCGTCGTAGTGCTCCTATTATAAGGATATCCGGGACGTTGCCAATTTGTTTAACTGTGACTCGGATACGGCTGGAGCGGAATAACGAATGTGTCCGTGTTCGACATGATACGGGGTCTCAAGCAAATCTTCTTCGAAATAATCGGCAGTACTTGCCATATCGATCGGATAAGCGAGTCCAGGCAGTGTTGCAAAAGCAAGGGTCTGACGACGCCCGATACCGCTCTCGAACATCCCACCGAGCCAGTATGGTGCTTTTGTTCGAAGGGACAAAGCGTTCGTCAGTCCACCGACGCGTGCCGGCTTGATGTTTAGAATCTGACCAGCGTGGAGCGTCTGCATCAACTCGGCATCTGCTGGAGCGACGATGGATTCATCCAGACAAATCGGTGTCTGTAAGAGTCTAGCGAGACGTTGATGTCCGGACCAATCCGACGCTGCGAGCGGCTGTTCCATCATAACGAGACCGAATGAATCCCACTGTTGTAATAGAGGGAAGTCTGCTTCAGTGAAGCTGCCGTTAGCGTCAAACATCAAGGGCGCATCAGGGAAAGCGGCACGTACTTGCTCAAGAACGACGGTATCCGTCGGAGCGAGCTTCAGCTTGATCCGTCCATATCCGGAAGCGATCGCTTGTCCGACGGCTTCGACGGTCTGTGCTGCAGAAGCCCGTCCGAGTGCTTTCCCGCAAGGTACGAGAGATGATTCATCACCTCCGAGATACGTGGCGAGCGATTGACCGGTAGCTGCTGCGAATAATTCATAGATCGCGCCTTCGAACATCGCCTTTGCCATCGGATTACCTTGCACGATGTGGAATCGATCCGTAACGTCTGCTGGATGATGGAGCGGTTGTTCAAGTAATCGATACAGCAGCGGAGCGATTCCTTGAAGAGAGTGCTGTGTTTCCGATGTATACCACGGTGTATCAAACGCGACACCTTCCCCGTAACCGATTCGTCCTTCCGAATCAGTCAGACGCAAAATCGTCGTCCGACGTACTGTCAGCGTCGAGAGGGCGGTTTGCATCGGACGACGAAAGACGAGCGGAACATCGAACAGTTCGGCAGACCGGAGAGTGATACTCATAATAACTCCTTCAGTTGCTTCCGCAATAGTTTACCGTTCGCATTGCGTGGCAGCGCGCTATGATAGATATAATCAACCGGACATTTATATTTAGCGAGCAATTGACTGATTTCCGTTCGGACGATGACTTCATCGAGTGTGCTGACGATGAAGGCGACCGGAACCTGTCCCCATTTAGCATCAAATCGTCCGACGACACCTGCTTCTTGAATTCCATCAATCGAGAGAAGTGCTGATTCGACTTCAGCTGGATAAATGTTTTCCCCACCTGAGATGATGAGGTCGCTTCGACGATCGAGGACGTAGAGGTATCCATCGGCGTCCAAGCGTCCTAAGTCACCAGTCTTGAAAAAACCGTCTGCCGTAAACGCTTCTGCCGTTTTCTCTTCCTCATGAAAATAACCTTTCATGATCGTCGGTCCTTTGACTTCGATTTCTTGATGACGTGTAATGCGGATTTGTGTCGGATGAATCGCTTGTCCGGCCGATCCAATCTTTCGTAAGGCATCCTCTGGCAAAAGAGTCGCGATTTGAGAAGCCGTTTCTGTCATCCCGTATGTCTGCATGACCGGGATATTGCGGTCGAGTGCACGCGTCAGAATCGGTAATGGCACAGGACCGCCTCCTGTCAGTACGACGCGAAGCGCGTGGCGACGTAGCCCGGCTTCGAGCAGTCGATCAAGCATGACCGAGACGAGTGAGACGTGGGTGATCTTTTCCGTCGTAATCCAGTGCAAGGCGCGTTCTGGTGAAAAATGTGGCTCAAGAATGATCGGTACTCCGTAGATGACCGCCCGATAGACGACAGCTAATCCACTCATATGGAACAGCGGCGTGACGATCAAAAAACGATCCTCTGGCAGTGATCCGATATGACGCGCGGCGTTCGTCGCACTTGAAAAATGATTCAACATCGTTTGTTCGACGGCTTTCGGATGTCCGGTCGTACCACTCGTAAAGAGCATCGATTGGACGTATTGCTTGGGCATATGGCGTATTAACAGGTCAGGTGCTTCTTTTTCATAAGAGAAAGCCACGCACGGAATCCTTGTATCAAGTGTCCGGTCCGTCACGATGAGCCGTACATCTGCCTGCTTGAATTGACGTAATACTTCCGTTTGCGTCAAACGTGTGTTGATCGGGACGACGGTCAGTTCAAGCAATTGAGCTGCGTGAAGTGCGACGATGTAGCGCGCACTCGATGGACCGTACAGGGCGATCCGGTCTCCGCGTGTCACGATCGTCGCCCAAGTACTCGCTAAGCGATGCGCGCGTGCATATAGTTCGGACCACGACCAACGCTCTGTTTCCGTAATGAGTGCGATGTCATCCGGCTGTTCTTTTGCCCGTGTATAGATCCAAGGATACAAAATAGTCACTTCCTTTTGAGATGAATATACGAAAAAGGTTCAATGTCGTAAGACGATTGAACCTTTTTTTCATTATGGGAAACGCGGGAACTGTCCGAAGTCCGGGTTGCGTTTTTCTTTGAACGCATCGCGTCCTTCTTTTGCTTCGTCCGTTGTGTAGTACAACAACGTTGCATCTCCTGCGAGTTGCTGAATCCCTGCAAGACCATCTGAATCAGCATTGAATGCCGCTTTAAGGAAACGAAGAGCCGTTGGTGAATGTTGAAGGATTTCAGCACACCATTGAATCGTTTCTTGCTCGAGATCTGCGAGTGGGACGACCGTGTTGACGAGTCCCATATCAAGTGCTTGCTGTGCGTCATATTGACGGCAGAGGTACCAGATTTCACGCGCTTTCTTGTGTCCAACAACGCGTGCGAGGTAACCAGAGCCATATCCAGCATCGAATGAACCAACTTTTGGACCAGTTTGTCCGAAGCGGGCGTTGTCTGCAGCGATCGTCAAGTCACACACGAGGTGAAGGACGTGTCCGCCGCCAATCGCATAACCTGCGACCATAGCGATGACTGGTTTTGGGATGACACGAATCAAACGTTGAAGATCAAGAACGTTCAAGCGTGGAATTTCATCGTCACCGACATATCCACCATGTCCACGTACCTTTTGATCTCCGCCAGAACAGAATGCGAGATCGCCTTCACCTGTTAAGATGATGACGCCGACATTTTGATCGTCACGTGCACGTGAAAATGCGTCGATGAGTTCGTGGACCGTGTGTGGTCGGAACGCATTGCGAACTTCAGGACGGTTGATCGTGATTTTCGCGATCCCGTTCCATTGTTCATATTTGATGTCTTCATAGCTGCGGGCTGATACCCATTCCGGAGCATATTTCATGTGAATTCCCCCAATATGTTAGTGATGAATAAGTAGATTCTCTACCATTGTAACAAACTTTTGCGGTTGGTCGATATGTGGGGCGTGCGAAGCGTGCAAAATCACGTGAATTTTTTCAGGTGATGCCGCTCGTGAAGCGATGGCACGGAATTTTTCATCCTCTGCCCCGACGATCCAATCAATCTCTTTCGGAAGGCATGACCATAGGGATGGCATGCTTCCTGTACCTTGTGTACGTAACGAAGCACTTAAACCTTCAACCGTTTGGGACAGACGCTCCTGACGCAGTCGCATACGTTGCGATTCCGGGAGAAGGGCTTGGGGTTTAAATAATCCAAGTGTCTCCCAGTGATCGATAAAAGCTTCGAGTCCGCCTTTTTCAAGGCGCTCCGCTAACTTTTGATCGGATGTACGACGTAATTTTCGCTCCATTGCCGTCTTAAGACCGGGTGTCGTACTAACGGCAATCGTTCGAGCGATTTGCTCAGAGACGACGCTCAGCATTAAAGCGATTCGTCCGCCCATCGAATATCCGAGGACGATCCATGGCTCGGATCGCATAGCGAGCAGTGCCTCGAGATCCTTGACCTGTTGCGTCAAACGCATTCGTTGCTCAGACGCCGGTGTCGTTTTTCCATGTCCCATCAAATCGAGGCGATAGACGGTGAAGTGAGTCGATAAATGCTCACTTAGCATGTCCCACGTCGAGAGGGAGCCTGTAAAACCATGAAGCAATAGGAGCGGTGGACCCGATCCCTCGATTTTCACATGATACGTATGGCCACGCAAAATCATTGGAACACCTCGGCTAACGCATGATTCGTCACGTCCCAGATCGAACGGTGCATCTGTACGTTTTCTGTTCGTGTCGTCTTGACTTCAAGAATCCGAGTGACGTGCGTCTCTTCCGCAAGTGCTTGACGTAACGCGGCAATGGAATCGATCGCCTGATAGGTTACACCGTATCCGGAAGCGAGAGAAGCGAAGTCGAGATGCTGCGGTGTACCGAAGAGTGGTTCGAATACCTCTTGCTCAAGTCGTTGTTGCGGTAAAAAGCTAAAAATGCCACCACCTGCATTGTTGACGAGAATGATCGTTAACGGAAGCGTCCGTGCTGTCATCAGACCGTTAATATCATGAATGAACGCCAAGTCACCGACGAGTAAGTAGCGATGTGTGGCATCAAACGTTGCTCCTAGAGCGCTTGAGAGAATGCCGTCAATTCCGTTCGCTCCTCGGTTCGCGAGTAGACGAAGGGATGTTCCTGTCGGTAGGAACGTATCGACATCCCGTATCGGCATACTGTTCGAAACAAAGAGACTTCCGTCCTGTAACGTCGCCAATGCACGGACGACGTTATATTCCGTCATCTCCTCTTGATCGATTGTCGCAAAAGCAGCGGCGACGCGTCGCTCCGCCTGTTGCAACAGTGTCAGATACGCAGGATCGTGCGGAACAGATTCATGATGCGCGAGTTGTCGCGCGTGACCAATTACGAAATCCGAATGAAGCTGTGGATCGCGCCAGTTTCCTGGATGACCGACGACCGTCGTCGGAATCTCCCGAGACCAAAGCAGATAAGGTTTTGACGTCGGCATGGCACCGAAACGAATGATTCGGTCTGGTCGGACGTGCTGAGCGGTAGCGGGATGTTTGAGCCATGTATCGTAATAGGCAAAAACGTGAGCATCATGCGATTGTCGTCCTTGACTGAGTGGATCCGCCAACACCGGAATCCCTGCTTGTTTCGCATACGAGATGACAACCTGACTGTCCGCCGCAGTAAGTTGTGGTCCAAGTACAAAAAGAAGACGCTCTTCTTGAAGTGCGGTCGCTAAAGCGTTGTTTACGCCCGGTGTCGGTTCAGGTAAAACACCGACCGGGCGCCCTGTCCGTAAGAGATCGAGTTCCGGCACGAGCGGTTCACGTAAGGGAACGTTGATTTGAACCGGGCCAGCTGGTTCCGTTAGAGAGAGTAGGGTTGCGCGTTGTGCAACATGAGCGACGTAAGGAAGGCTCGCTTCTTCTGCTAACGGAAGATCAAACGCATGCCGAACCTGCTTCCCGTACAGACCAACCTGAT
>NZ_DGYQ01000014.1:0-2718 GCF_002396765.1 Exiguobacterium sp. UBA5002 | reverse complement strand
CTTGACAGGGAGCAGTTCACTTCCATTACGAAGCGACACAGGGAGTGTTTTTCTAAATGATATGCCTTATTCGACACGTGCTCCTTCCGGAATCGGATGTTCCGGTACGACGAGAATCGGCATCCATTGTTCCGAGCGACCGATCTCAAGCACCCGACCGGACTCTTCAGGCGTACGACCAGGTATATTGAGTACGGCAATCGCTTGTTTTCCAAGCAATTCATGGACATCGGGTCGCAGTGATTCCCAGTCGAGTGAGAATAAACGCGTAAATCCGTCGAATTGTAGTTCAAGCTGAATTGAGCCATCGGTAAGATCCGAAAGCGACTGGATTGTACCAACACGTATATCTAAAGCATCGAATAATTCAAGAGGAACGATTGGTTTCATGGACAATGGTGTACTTCCTTTCAAAGTGAAGCATAGAATTGGTCAGGAGTCGAGAGAGACATAGGTCGGCTCATAAGTCGTCCATTCGAAATCAGGCGCTTGATGACGTGCAAGCTTCGCTAATTGGCTACCGAGATAGGGTCCGATCGTCAAACCAGATGCACCAAGTCCGTTCGCTAGGAACACGTTCGGATGATTTTGAAGCGGTCCGATCACCGGCAGGGAGTTTTTCGTATACGGGCGTAAGCCGATACGCAGTTCATCAATCGTTGTTTCTTCGAGACGCGGTAAGACAGGTAAAGCCCGATTCAATAAGGCATACATCCCCTTAACGGTTGGTTTCAAGTCGTAGTCGGTCTGTTTTTCGTGTGTTGAACCGACGATCAGTTTCCCTTCGTGGATTGAGACGAGATATAATCCGCGTTGTCCCATGACGACGGGCCAAGTCGTTGATGTAGAATCCGTCAAATCGAGTTGCAGGATCTGTCCCTTCTCCGGATGCAAATCGATTTTAAGCTCAAGTGGACGGAGTAGGTCATTTAACCAAACACCCGCCGTTAAAATGAACTGTTCTGCCGAGTACTGTTCATTTTCCATGGTTATACCAGTGACGACTCCCTTGTCTACGACAAGAGTAGCATCTCCTTCTAGGACGGTCGCACCGTGTTCGACAGCACCACGAATCAATGAGGCACACAAGGCACGTCCGTCAACGCGGGCACCACCGGAAACGAATAAGGCATCCTCGATCTGTTCGACGAGTGGAAAGAGCGTTTTGACACGATCTTGGTCCAGTCGTTCGATACGTTCGATGGCAGGCGCTTCCGGAAAACGGTTTTGCGCAATCGTCTCCATCTTTTCGATTTTTGATGTTTCGTGTAAGGCGATCGTGCCAACTTTCTGATAACCCGTACTCGTCTCACCGAGTGCTTCCAGTTCAGGAATCAATGTCTTATAAAAATGAGCCCCGTTATTCGCTAATTTGTACCATGCCTTATTTCGCCGCTGTGTCATCCATGGACAGATGATGCCGGCTGCCGCATGAGAGGCTCGACCGGGTTCCTTCCGATCGACGAGTAAGACGCGTTCACCAGCCTTCGATAAATGATAGGCAGTCGAGGCACCGAGAATTCCGGCGCCAATGATGATATGGGAGTACATGAAAGATTCAACTCGATTCTGTTCAATTGGAATATCTTTTATTGTAGCAGTAGAAGATCCGGACGACTAGCAAGAGCGGGTTTCCAATCTGTAGCACATCGAATGATGGGAAATGATGGGGAAAGTGAACCATTTAGTGCGTCATGACGTATACTAAATATACAGTTTCTAAAAACTGTGAATTAGACGATTAGAAACAGCTGAATTCGGAAACATACCCTTATAGGCATCATGTCCTGTCATCATCGACTTTGAAACGGTCCATCATGAAGGAGGGGAAGGCAATGAATATGAGTCAAGCCATCGTACGCAGACGCTACACGGATCATACTTTATTTTATTCCGCCATCCTAATCTGGAAATTGCTATTCTTCCTGCCACTGCTCATGTTCGTCAACAGCGGTACGGACCATGTGTTTCAAATGTACTTCGTACCGTACCTCACGGTCATCTTCCTATTTCGTGTGATGACCTACTTTGCGACCTATAAAGCATCTTTCATGGAGATGACGGAAATGGGTCTCTCGTTATCCTTGCTGATCGCAGATGTATATTTGATTGCATTGTTCGATATTCCACTTCCGTTTGCTTTAATTATCCTTGCGCTTGCCTTACTCCACTTCAGTGCGGCATTCAGTCGTTTTCGTTGGTTCCGCCGTCGTCTTTGGTTGAATCGGCATCTTGAGATCCTCAATTATTTGACGGATCACGGTGAAGTACCCATTAAAATCGCCGTCATGGCAGAAGATGAAATGCTTGTGACGACGAAGAGTGGAAAAGAGTTTACGTATCGTCAGGTTTATTGGAGCGGATTTTATATTGAACATGGTTGATTGCTATATGAAACGGATTTCTTTTCGGGGAAATCTTTTGAGACTGAAGACAAGTGCAATTGTTCTCTAACGAGAAGGATTGCGCTTTTTTTGTTCGACTCGCATCGTTTTCCTGGGACAAGCATCGCGCCGCTTCGCTTCGCTGCAGGGTCGCTCTTGCTTGTTTTTCCCTAGGAAGCGATGTCGAGTGAACAAAATGCTTCTCGGTCCTTCTTCCGGATATAAAAAATGACGCATTACACGCCACTCCTACAGGAAAAAGTGCGATTTTGCGCTGTCAGAGACAAACAAGACCCGTTTTCCTGCTCGAATGGAGCGGGAAAACTGGCTTGTG
>NZ_DGYQ01000039.1:11086-40047 GCF_002396765.1 Exiguobacterium sp. UBA5002 | reverse complement strand
CTTTTTGGGGAGCATATCATGATTCGGCTGAGCGTTATTTTTTGGTTAGAGGGAAGAAAGAATCGCGTTTGCTACTGCATCAGCATAGCGTTGCTGATAAGAAGGAGAAACAAGTTTCGCCCGGTCATTAGCATTGGATAGGAAACCAAGTTCCGTTAATGTAGCGGGTGCATTCGTACCGCGAAGAACAGCGAGGTTCCCGAATTTAATACCACGATCACGTAATCCAATCGAGTTAACAAGATTGTTTTGGAGATTTCGTGATAGAGCAACAGATGCATTACCTCTGTAATAGAAGTTTTCAGCGCCATAAGCACTTGTTGAAGATGCAGCATTAATATGGATACTGACGAAGATGTTTGTCTTATGGGCGTTCGAGATGACGCTACGATCTGTTAACGAAGGATAGTAATCATTCGTATAACGTGTCAACTTCACATCGACTGTTTTAGATAGGCGCTCGGCTACGAGTTTAGCGACTGACATGACGATATCACGTTCATAAATACCGTATCGTGCGGCACCAACATCATGTCCACCATGCCCAGGATCTAAGACGACGAGTGGACGAGCAGACATAGAAGGCTGGAAGAGCGAGAGATACGTCGCTTCGACATATCCATAACGTCCATCAGATGTTTTGACAGCGACGAATCCTTTTGTCTTATGTAAAGCATTCGTTACCGTAACAACGGAACCACGTGGCAGTGTACCGATAGAAGGGCTGATCGAACTTGCACCAGACCGTAATGTCAATGAATCATTAAAAGGAACGAGAACATACATCGTCGTACCTGAATAATCAGCTGCAGATCCGACAGGTGGTAAAGAAGCAGAAGAAGACGTCGTTTTCTTCAAGTAACTTCCTGAGACATAGCCTTTTTTACTACCGTAAGACACTTGGTACCAGTTATCCTTCCGATACGAAGAGGTAACGATCTTTCCTTTAGGAATCGTTAGTAGTTTAGCTGAGGTAGCAGAATTCGATGTACGTAAATTCAAAGCGTCCAACGTAATGTAGTTCGTTTTCGCGAATGTCGTACCGGTAGCACTTGCTGTGACGACCGCTTTCTTTTTCAAGTAAGAACCAGCAACATAACCGGTTTTTGATTTGTAAGATACTTTATACCAGCTTCCTTTCTTGTAAGAAGAGGAAAGTGTTGTTCCTTTAGGAATCGTCAATAATTTAGTCGAAGCAGCAGAATCAGACTTACGAAGGCTCAACGAATCCGTCGTCGTGTAGTTCGTCTTCGTAAAGGATGTACCGACAGTACTAGCTTTAACGGCCGCTTTCTTCTTCAAGTAACTTCCCGAGACATAACCCGTCTTAGAACTGTAAGAGACTTTGTACCAGTTCCCTGTTTTATACGAAGAAACGACTGATTTTCCTTTAGGGATCGTCAACAATTTTTTAGAGGAAGTAGTAGCAGAAGCGCGAAGATTCAATGCATCTGTTGTTTGATAAGTAGCTTTCGTGATAGAAGCAGCAGATGCCTCGGGTGTTGGGGCGGCTACCGTGAAAAGTACGGCCGAAGCAATACTTGCGATCAAGACGGAAGTTTTAGTAGGCATAGTGTGCTCTCCTTTTAAATTTAGTATTGTAAAACAGGATATAAAAATGACAAAATGAAGAAAGATTTAAAATTATATATTAAAAACAATAATTTTATGTTCTAGGTTCGCTCCTTTCTGTTAAGATAAAAATGGAAATCAGCAACAGATAAAAAATTGCCAATATTACAAAAAAATTAAAATAACATAGAAATCATATAACAAAAAGGTAAATAAATGGTAATATTTTTTCGAAAAACATACAATTGAAACATAATTGAAATATTATTGTGTCATCAATACAAGAAAGAAGGTAAAAAGTATGGATCCGAATGAACATATTTACAGAGAGCTGATGGAAATCGAAGAAGAATATCGCCGTCTTCAACGAAGAGCAGAGTACTTAGTAGCTGAATTAAGTCGAACGAATCAAGATCATGCACAGGAAGTTTCTGTTGCACTAGAGCGTCCATTGAAACAACGAAGAGTGAATCAGCGATATCCACTGGAAGTTTACGTACACCAAATCAGTGATTTGATGCGCGAACGCGAGTCGATGTCAGCACGAGATATTCAGATGGAACTCGAACTTCGTTATCGTCACCAAATCAGTAACATTTATCAGCTTATGGCGAAAGTTGAACAGGCAAACCCGGCGATTCAAAAAGTGGGTCGTGGAATCTATACATATGATTCATCGGCAGAAGTTCCGATTTTTATGTAGTTTTTTCAAAAAACGTCGTTTCTTTTTTAAAGAAAGGCGTTTTTTTTGTTGAATGAATTCCAAAATAAAGATTTATTTTTAAAATAAGTAAATGATTTTCTTAAAAATGGTTTTTATCTCTTCTGTTCCATTTTTTAACTGATATAATGGATACGTAGATGAAAAAATTGTCGGACCTGACGTCACGTGGACGTGGGGAGAGGAGAAAAACAGTGCTTCAACTCGTAAAAAATACATTCAACGAACAGTCTAAGCGACTGAAGAACTATATGAAAATCGTAAAAGAAATCAATGCGTTAGAAAGTCGTTATCAAGCGATGACGGATGATGAATTAAAAAATCAAACAATCCACCTAAAAGAACGCATCGAAGCCGGTGAGACGATTGATCAACTGAAGACGGAGGCATTTGCTCTTGTCCGAGAGGCAAGTGTTCGCACATTAGGCATGCGTCATTACGATGTTCAATTGATTGGTGGTCTTGCGTTACTAGACGGTCATATCGCAGAAATGGCGACGGGGGAAGGAAAAACATTAGTCGCATCGTTACCGAGTTTTACAAAAGCCTTAAGTGGTAAAGGGGTTCATGTCATCACCGTCAATGACTACTTGGCACGACGAGACGTGGATCAGATCGGAGAAATTCACCGTTTTCTTGGTTTAACAGTCGGACTAAATGTTCCCGATCTGTCACCTGATGAGAAACGTGCGGCCTATGGCGCAGATATTACATATGGAGTCGGTACAGAATTTGGCTTCGACTACTTGCGAGATCATCTCGTCAATCGGAAGGAAGACCGTGTACAACGAAAACATCATTTTGCCATCATCGATGAAGTCGATAGTATTTTAATCGACGAAGCGAAAACACCACTCATCATGGCAGGTAAGGGCTCGGTGCACGAAGGATTACAAACCGTCGCGAAGCTGATCGTATCAAAGTTTCCTACGGATGCATACGAATACGACGAAGAGATCAAAGCAGTTTCGCTTACGGATAAAGGAATTTCGATCATCGAAGAGAACTTCGCCATCGATAATCTCTTCGCAGCTGAGCATCAAGTACTTTATCATTACATGATTCAAGCCTTGCGTGCTCACATCGTCATGAAACGAGACGTTGATTACATCGTAAAAGATGGGAAAATCGAGTTGGTTGATTTATTTACAGGACGCATCATGGAAGGACGAAGTTTGTCGGATGGGCTCCATCAAGCCATTGAAGCAAAAGAAGGCATTGACATTACGGAAGAAAATAAAACGACGGCCCAAGTTACGATCCAACATTATTTCCGGATGTACGAGCTCGTTTCAGGCATGACAGGTACGGCACAAACTTCACGACAAGAGCTTCTAAAGACATACGGAATGGATGTCGTACAAGTCCCGACCAATCGCCCGAAACTCCGTGAAGATTCTTCTGACATCATTTACGCAACGAAAGAGGAGAAATATGAAGCTGTGGCGCGTGCGACGAAGGAAGCACATGCAAGACGGCAACCCGTATTGATCGGAACGACGTCCATCGAACAATCATTTGCCGTAGCTGAAGCTTTAGATACACATCAGTTACCGTATCAAATCCTGAATGCAAAGACGGTCGACCAAGAAACTGACATCATTCGTGAAGCCGGACAACACGGACGCATCACGATCGCGACGAACATGGCAGGACGAGGGACAGATATTACGTTGGATGAGATTGCGAAAGAAGCAGGTGGGTTGTTTGTCATCGGTACCGAGCGTCATGAGTCGGTTCGGATTGATAACCAGCTAAGAGGACGTTCAGGACGTCAAGGAGATCCAGGTAAAAGTCAATTCATCGTATCACTCGAAGATGACCTCGTCCGGCGTTTTGCAAAGGATCGACTCGAGAAAGTCTTGAAAAAAGTGAAGACGAGTCAGCATGAACCGGTTACGTTAAAAGAAGCACAAGCATTATTGAGCTATGCGCAAGAAACATGCGAGGGGACAGGTTATTCGATTCGAGAGGAACTTGTTAAACTCGATGACGTCCTTCATCAGCACCGTCTTGTCATCTATGCGATCCGTAACCAAGTACTCGATGCAGAAGACATTCAAGATATGGTACTACCAATGGTCGAGCGGACGGTCGAACGTATCGTGGATCGTTATCTATCTGCAGAACTCGTACCGGAAGAGTGGCCAAAGGAAGAGTTCCAGTTCGCGATGGACGAATTACTAAACGACGAAGTGCCACTTCCAGATGATTTAGAACAGCCGGAAGAGGTCAAAGCGTATTATGTGAACATTGTTTCCGCTCGTCGTGAAAAATGGATAGAGGAACTAAAGAATCCTGCGGTAGACGAGCTGATCCGAGATCAGCTATTGGCATCGATCGAAGAGCACTGGACAGAACATTTGACGACGATGAATACGCTAAAAGAAGGCATTCATCTTCGGAGTTACGGTCAGGAACAGCCTGTTCGGATGTACGAAAAGGAAGGCTTTGAAATCTTTAACTACACGATTGCTGAAATCGAGTATCCCGTTGCCTATGTCTTACAACGATTGTCCGAATATATCATGCTAGATGAAGAAATCGAGGAGATGGAGTTAGATGTTTAATCGCAGAAAACAAATCATTTTAGAAGCAGAGACACCAGAAAATACAGGACTGTATAAGCCTCGATTGATTTTTACAGAAGATATGTTGATCGAGAAAGAAGATGAATATCTTTTCCGTTACCATGCTAATCAATTGCCAGACTTGGAGTTAAATCAACTGTCCGTCGAAGCGCTGCAAGTGGACCTATCCTCCTCGCCGATTTCAATCGTCGCGTTGTTTCGAAATACATTAGAAAATAGTTTTCATGTAGATGGTCTTCCATTACTCGTGTTAGACGAAGCCAATCGTCTGATTGGCAGAAAGGTTTTGACGACGGAAGATATTCCGGAGTTCGTACCGATGAGTAGTATGCCATGTTGGCTTGATTTTTCCGAGGAAGAACTTTTCTTAACGGAAGAAGAAAATTTCCCGGAAAAGATTCGTCTCTTATTTAGTTTAGAAGAGACGCATGATCTCGAGATTCCACCGGACTTCCTTGATGCTGAAGCGCGACGTGTACGTCAGACATTCTATTCAACCCCGACGTTGAAGAATGAAGAAGTCAATGTCATGAATGTTTGGAACGAGAAGAACGAAAATAGGATGACAGGATTGTTTTTGATTCGAAACGGATATGAACAGGCGATTCAACTCGGAACGCTTCCGTTACAACTTATGAACGGGGAACAAATCTTGCAGACATTGCAGGTAGCGTTAACGTCCCCAATCGAAGCTAAAACGACCCTTGCAATCAAAGTCGTCTTAGACGTGACGGAGTGGCAAGACCAAGACGTGTTGCAATTCCGAGTCGCACAAGCATAAGCCTATGCTTTTTGTTTACAGAATGGGAACGAACGATTTTTGGAAGAAGAATGTGGTATAATTCGCGCAGGAGCGTGATGTTATTATGTTATGGACAGCGTCCATTGTCTGTTTCATCGCTGCATTGCTGATTACCCCCGTTGTCAAACGTTTTGCCATTGCAGTGGGCGCGGTGGATAGTCCGGATGCACGAAAAGTACATGTTCGAATCATGCCACGTCTAGGTGGGCTTGCGATTTATATCTCATTCATGATCGGATACTTTATCTTACAACCATCGAGTCCATATGCGACTCATATATTAGTCGGTAGTTTCGTGATCATCATGACCGGTATGTTAGATGATCGTTTTCAACTGAATGCTAGGCTGAAGTTAATGGGACAAATCGTAGCGGCAGTCATTGTTTTAAATGGTGGGATTCGAATCGAATTCATCAATTTGCCGTTTGATCAACAGCTGTATCTCGGGTGGTGGAGTGTGCCATTGACCTTCCTGTGGGTCATCGGTATCACGAATGCCGTCAATTTGATTGATGGTTTAGACGGACTAGCTGCTGGCGTATCGAGTATCGTCTTGTTGACGCTAATTAGTTTAGCTGTGATTCAAGGGAACGTCTACGTGACGATCGTTGCGATCCTCTTGCTTATGAGTACGCTCGGTTTTCTGTTTCATAATTTTTATCCGGCAAAAATTTTCATGGGAGACACGGGTTCGCTGTATCTTGGATATATGCTGGCCGTACTTTCCCTACTTGGATTCAAAAATGTAACTTTATTCTCACTTGCTGTACCAGTCATTTTGCTCGGGATTCCGATTTCAGACACGCTGTTCGCTATCGTGCGTCGTATGTTACAAGGGAGACCGCCGTTCGCACCCGATAAAGAGCACTTGCATCACCGCTTACTCGATTTAGGATTTACGATGAGACAAGCCGTTTTAGTGATTTATGGACTTTGTGGTGTGTTCGGAATGACGGCAATCCTCTTTTCGCAAACGAATTCGCTCGGTGCTTTTATTTCTCTCGTTATCTTATTGATCGTACTAGATATTTTAGTCGAATCATTGGGTTTGTTAGGGGATAAATATCGACCGATTCTCAAACTATTAGAACGTCTTACAACGAAATGATTTAAAAAGATCGCTCATCTCAATGTGCGGTCTTTTTTTAAGGGAGATGAGAAAATGCAAGAAATAAATAAAAATGAACGCATTCAGTACTTGGATATTTTGAGGGGATTTGCTTTATGTGGCATTCTATTTGTCAACATGCCAAGTTTTCTTGGCGATCGACCGAATGCGATGATGGGAGACGTCGATCAAGCGATTCGTTTGGTGTTTGACCTCTTCATCCAGACAAAATTCTATACGCTGTTTAGTGTCTTGTTTGGAGCAGGTTTTTATCTGTTCATCCAGCGTTTGCAGCAAAAAGGATTACCGAAGACAATTTTTGCACGACGTCTCGGGATTCTTCTCGTCATTGGACTACTACACTTATGTATTTGGCAGGGAGATATTTTACATACGTATGCGTTGACCGGTTTTATCTTATTGTTATTTATAAAAACAAAGCCGATCACGAAGCTCTTGTTTGCGATAGCATTTCAAATCTATGCCCTTTTGCTCTATCTGCTTATTTTCTTTGGGGCTCGTCAATTGGGCGACACTCCCGTCGTCGAGCTGGATAAGACACTTCAGTCGTTCGTCGCATCGCGCGATCTCCTCGGATTTTTATCACATCACGCGACATTTCAATTACCGGAAGCCCTCATGAATTCTGGTGTCATTTGGCCAGAAATTTTATCCCTGTTCTTGATCGGAGCCTATTTGATGGAACGCTTCAGCGCAGCGCCACCGACGAATCGTTTCCTGTGGTGGACGCTTGGAATTAGTTTACTCCTGACACTTCCATCATTTGCAGGAATCATACAGGCGCATGCTGACGTACCAGACGGATCCATCAATCTATTTTACGTCTGGCTCTCAGGACGCACGCTTGCGATCACCTATGCTTGTGCCGTTGCGCTACTCGTTCGTGCTGGACGCATGCAATGGTTTGCTGGACTGGGACGGATGGCATTGACGAATTATTTGATGCATACAGTCGTCTTTACCGTGTTCGTCTTCTTCAGTGGACAACATGGAACGACACCGTTATGGCAAGGACTGTTACTCGTTTTCCTGCTTTTGATCGCACAAGGTGTTGCTTCAAACAGATATCTCCAGTCTCATCCACAAGGTCCCATGGAGAAATTGTGGCGAAAAGGGACTTATGGAAAGAAAAACCGTTGAAGTTCACAAGAACTTAACATCTTTTTTGTAGAATGAAGGATGGAGGTGAAACATGCATCGTTTAATTGAAATCTTTCTTGTATCATTTAAGCTCGGATTGACATCATTCGGCGGTCCGGTCGCCCATCTCGGATATTTTTATGAGGAATATGTCAAACGGAAAAAATGGATTGATGAGAAAGCCTATGCTGACTTAGTTGCGCTCTGTCAATTCCTTCCCGGTCCCGCTTCGAGTCAGGTCGGAATGGGAATCGGTTTGATTCGTGGAGGGGTAGCAGGGGCGATCATTTCCTTTATCGGTTTTACGTTACCGTCGAGTATCGCCTTGATTCTGTTCGCGATTCTTGCGACACAGTTCGATGTCACAGAAGCCGGATTCATTCATGGCTTGAAACTCGTCGCTGTCGCAATCGTTGCTGACGCCGTCCTTGGCATGGGAATGAAACTTGCGACAGGCGTCAAACGGATGACGTTGATGCTACTGGCGCTAGCAGGCGTCCTTTTGATCGCACATCCACTGGCACAAGTCGGTGTCTTGTTGCTCGCAGGTCTTCTTGCGTTCTTCTGGTTTAAAGAAGAGACGGAGACGGGTGGGTCCTTGTCGATTCGCGTACCACGCCTACTTAGCATCACGGCACTCGTCTTATTCTTCGCCTTACTTGCCGTCACAACGTTTCTCGCGCAATCTGCGACGGGAACCGTCCAACTGACGAGTATCATGTACAGTGCCGGTGCCCTCGTCTTTGGTGGCGGACATGTCGTCTTGCCATTCCTTGAGCAGACACTCGTACCTGGATTGATGAACACGGATACGTTCCTTGCTGGTTACGCCGCTGCACAGGCGGTACCGGGACCACTCTTTACGTTCTCGACGTATCTCGGTACGATCGTTTCTGGTGTTTCTGGAGGAATTCTTGCGACGCTCGCGATCTTCCTACCAGGATTCCTACTCGTCATCGGTGTTTTACCGTACTGGGATCGTATTCGGAAGAATCAATCGGTCGGTCGGATCTTGATCGGCGTCAATGCTGCAGTCGTTGGTATTTTACTTGCTGCCCTTTATGATCCAATCTTTACGTCAAGCATCAAGAGTGGTCTTGACTTCTTGATTGCCTTCGGTTTGTTCTGTTTACTTCGTTTTTATAAACAGTCGCCGTTACGAATCGTGTTGATTGGAGCCGTTCTCGGACTCCTATTCTTTTAAAACGCACAAAGAAGCAGCAGACAGGCGTCTGCTGCTTCTTTGTTTTCGCTTAATGAAGCTTTAAATTCGAGTCAAAAAGACAAGTTCGATATCGTGGCGCCACTCACGTTGGACTTCCGTAAAGCCAAAACGAGCGTAGAGCGTAAGGGCAGGAAGATTACGCGCACCAGTCATGACATGCTTCACGTGATCATGCTGAAGGAGGTGGTGCAGTAAGGATTGGGCGATGCCTTGGCGAAAATATTCCGGATTCACAACGAGGCGCGTGATCGTCCCATCAACATATGTGATCGCACCGACTACGTTATCATGCAAAAGATAAACGAACCCGTTCGGTTGCTCCGCTTCGATGTCATCGATCGTTTCCGATAAAGGTGGAAAGTCTACTGTTTCCAGTAGACGCGCTTCGATTCGATAAGCAAGACGTTGAAGTTCTAGCAAAGCTGCATGATCAGTTGATCGTAGTCGTCGTATCATCCGTCGCCTCTTCTGATGTCGTCATGTCAGTAGCGTCATCAGCAGGTAAATTGAGCTGTTCTTTTAATGTTGTTTTAGCTTCGGCAAGTGAAAGTGGATCGATTTGATAGTAATAGACGCCATTGATTTTCGTATCTGATCCCGTTAAATCAATACGATTAATGGATCCGAGTGATTTGACGAACGGTTGTAGCTGGAAGGCTTCCGTTAGTGACATATTCGTTTTGAAGTTATCGCCTGTAGCATCCATCAAGTCATTGAGTTTCGTGATCGAACCGAAGGAAGTCGACTGTTCGATAATCGCTTGTACGATTTGTTGCTGGCGTTTTGTACGTCCGATATCACCCTCAGGGTCTTCATAACGCATTCTGGCGTAGGCCAACGCTTCTTCCCCATTGAGTGTCTGCTGACCAGGTTCGAGTTTGATACTGTTTCGTTTATCGGAAGAGTCGAGTGTGTCGATCGGTAGTTTGACGTCGACATCAATACCGCCAAGCGCATCGACGATAGCAACGACACCATTAAAGTTGATGGAGGCGTAATAGTCTACAGGAATATCAAACAACGTTTCGACTGTCTCAATCGTTGAATCAATTCCTCCATAAGCATACGAATGGTTGATTTTATCTTCATATCCGACAGAAGGGATTTGTACGAGAGAATCTCGAGGGATGCTGACCATGTCTACGGTTTGATCTGTTTTATTGAATGTGGCGATGATCATCGTATCAGCGCGAGAAGATGTGTCTCCGGGACGTTCATCCGTTCCGACAAGCAAGACGGAGAAATGGTCCTTCGTCAAGTCGACTGCCGCTTCACGTTTTTCTGACTTGTCTCCACGTGCTAAGTCGACTTTTGTCTCATTAGCCGTTTGAAGAGTCTTGTTGGCGACGTAAGCGAATGCTGCACCGCCAGTTACTAAAATGATCAAAAATAAAAAAACAAGACGCTTGAACCAAGAACGCTTCTTTTTTTTCTTTGACCGTGATCGTATCGGTTCATCCATTTCAAGTACTCCTTACTTAACAGAATTATTAAAAAACTTTCGGAATCTTTACAATCAGTATAGCAGGTCAGGAAAGAATGTCACGTTCGAGGTAGCGAAAAGCACCTTCTTGGAAGTGGGCTTGCGCATTCGTCAGATCTGTCATCCATTCAATAAAGGTAGGAACATCTGCCGTTTTGACTAAGACATCGACTTGAACTTGATCCAAATAATGAATCTGATCAATTGGATGAATGCTTGATCGAAGTTCATTCTCAATTTTTCCAAGCCACGTATAGTCAATGTGCACTTCTACCACTTGATGCTGAATCCGTTCAACGACGCCGATTGCATTCAATGCTTCCGAGACGCTTGAGCCATAGGCACGAATTAATCCACCGCCACCAAGCTTAATGCCGCCAAAATAACGTGTGACCACAACAACGGTATCGCGTAAATCTCTTTTTTTCAGTACTTCAAGCATCGGGACGCCTGCTGTTCCGCTAGGTTCACCATCATCACTCGCTTTTTGGATTTGATTTTGTTCCCCGATGACATACGCAGAACAGTTATGATTTGCATCATGATGCTTCTTTTTAATCTGCGCAATGAAGTCTTGTGCCTCTGTTTCGGAAGAAATGCGAGAAATATATGTAATGAATCGAGACTTTTGAATAATGATTTCGTGGAAACCGTTTTCTTTTACTGTATAATAATGAGATAATGTCATACTATTAATGTCCTCCTCGTTGACTAGTTCTTTCTAGCATAACGACGTTCAGAGAGAGAGACAACCATTTGAGTGGTAAGGACCGGAGGGAGTCACGATGACGCATGAAATGAAGGAGCGACTGTCGTTGAATGATATCGTACAAAACATCATTGGTGTCGTAGAGGAAAGTCGCGAAGAAATCGTTCGGATCACGGAGGATTCGAGAGAGCAATATGCTGAAATCCAGCAAGAATTGCGCGACTTGAAAGTTCGTGTCCATGATTATATAAAAGAAGCAGAGCGGCTAGAACGTCATATTAAGGATGCCAAGACACGACTAGTCATCGTCAGCAAAAATTTCGAAAACTATTCGGAGCAAGATGTTCGAAAAGCCTATGAAACAGCGAACTCACTACAACTGGAGTCGTTCATCAATCAACGGGATGAGATGAATTGCCGGAAGCGGCGTGATGAGTTGGAACGTCGTCTCATTCAGTTAGACGAAACAATCGAACGAGCGGATATGCTGATTGGACGTGTATCCGTTGTCTTGAATTTTTTGACGGACGATATGCAAGTCATGAATGAGAAGTACGAAAAAGCGATGCAAAAACAGGAAATGGGCTTAAAAGTTTTTCAATCTGCTGAAAACGAACGACGGCGGTTATCTCGCGAAATGCATGATGGTCCAGCGCAGACATTGGCGCACGTATTAATTCGGGCGGATCTGATTGAAAAAATTCATCAACACAATGGAGCAGAAGCTGCTTTTGAGGAAATTCATCGTCTTCGTGTCTCGATTCGAGACGGATTAGCGGACATTCGTCGCATTATTTATGATCTCCGTCCAATGACGTTGGACGATCTTGGTTTCGTCCCGACGCTTGAGCGGTATTTACGACATATGCAAGAAATTTCGAATATTGAGATTCAATTTAAATACCTAGGTGGTGGCGAACGGATCGACTCCACCTATGAGGTCGCGGTCTTCCGGATCGTTCAAGAAGCTGTCCAAAATGCCGTGAAGCATTCCAATGCAAAGGACATTCGTATTATCATAGAACAATATCAACATTCCATTCGCATTCACGTAAAGGATAACGGAGTCGGATTCGACTTCGACTCGATCGTCGACTCACATGACGAGTCGTTTGGATTGATCGGGATGCGTGAACGCATTGAATTGATCGATGGAGAATTCGAGGTCGAAACGTACCCTGGGGGCGGGACGGTCATCAAGGTAAAGATTCCGATCGAGGAATCCGAAGCGAGAGGGGAAACACTGTGAACAACGAGCAAGTGAAAGTAGTCATCATTGACGATCATCAGTTATTCCGTGAGGGAGTAAAACGAATTCTTGACTTCGAGGAAGAGTTCGTAGTCGTAGCGGAAGGAGAGAGCGGCGTAGATGTCATTCCTCTCGTCGAAGCACACCAACCAGACATCGTATTGATGGATATCAATATGCCACAAGTCAACGGTGTCGATGCAACGAAACGTTTAATGGAAGTACACCCGGAAGTTCGGGTCATCATCTTATCGATCCATGATGATGAGACATATGTCATGCACGCCTTAGGAGCGGGAGCCGTCGGATATTTATTGAAGGAGATGGCGACGGATGAACTCGTCAACGCGATTCGTTCCGTCTATCGTGAAGGTGGATATGTACACCCGAAAGTGACACCAAATCTACTTCAGGAATACAGACGTCTCATGAAGATGAAACAAACGATGGCGTCACAACCCGTTGAACGTCAGGTGGCTGAAGCACCACTGCACGTATTGACACGGCGTGAATGTGAAGTTTTGCAGCTACTGGCAGATGGATTCTCGAACCGTGCGATTAGCGATACATTATATATCAGTGAAAAGACAGTTAAAAACCACGTATCTTCGATTCTTCGGAAAATGAACGTTCCAGACCGCACCGGTGCGGTCGTCGAAGCGATTCGCCGTGGATGGGTCGTCGTCGTATGAACGGATAGGAAGACGGGAGCAGGACTCCCATCTTCCTTTTTTTATCCACTCAGAAGTGCTACACTTATAAACGATTGTGACGTATGAAAGTATACGTCACGACGGAACTATAAAAGCGAGGAAATCACGGATGAGTCAGATTGTGATCGTAACGGATAGCACTGCCTATCTGCCAACAACGTATTGTGAAGAACATCAAGTGCACGTCGCACCGCTTAGCGTCATCTTTGAAGGGGAGGCTTATCGGGAAGGATTTGATATCTCGGTTGCTGATTTTTATGAACGGATTCGGACGGGTAGCCTTCCGACGACTTCACAGCCGAATATTGGAGATCTCGTTGCGACGTTTGAACAACTGCCAGAAGGAACGGATATCATTGGCATCACCCTTTCAAGCGGGATCAGTGGGACATATCAAGCGTTGCACACGATCAATATGATGATTGATCATGTGAACGTCCATCCTATCGACTCACGTATTTCCTGTATGCCGCAAGCGTTTCTCGTCCAAGAAGCGGTTCGTTTGCGAGATGCAGGAGCCACGGCGGAAACGATCGTCCATCATTTAGAGGAACTAAAAGAACGCATTCGTGCGTATTTTGTCGTGGATGATCTCGAACACCTCCAACGCGGAGGTCGTCTCAGTGTCGCGCAAGCATTCGTCGGTTCGTTCTTAAAGATTAAACCCGTTCTTCATTTCGTTGACGGAAAAATCGTTCCGTTCGAAAAAATTCGAACGTTCAAGCGAGCCGTCAACCGAATCGAAGAGATGATGCACGAAGATATCGAGGGAGACGGAACCGGGTATACGATCGGCGTCATTCATGCAGAAGATTCTACGAAAGCAGAACAGGAGATTGCGTCCTTACAGACGAAGTTTCCAAATGCGCAAATCGAGATGAGTGTATTTGGTCCTGTCATCGGTACACACCTCGGACCGGGTGCGATCGGTATCACATGGTACAAAAAATAAGATGAAAACACATTGATGGAGTCTATCGTCAATGTGTTTTTTCTTGTCCAGATATATGAGGTAGCAAAACTATTTTTTGAGAAACTGCGTATTCCATCCATACATCTCTTATACAGCATACGTTGTCGATTTTCCCATTCGTCCGTCAAGATGAAGCAAATGGGAAACGAAGGAAGTGAAGCAATGGATATACGCGGGAGATGGATTTTAGCAAAACAGATGGAAACCCGATTGTCGACGCATCAACTCATTCCAGCCGTGACGTTTACGTGTCAGCGGTGTGGAGCCTTTCCGGTCAAAGGCCCTTGCACGTGCGGAAAACGTTGCTATTATTGTCGACGATGCATCGCTTATGGGAAGTTGCGCACATGTGATCAGCTCATTACGGATACCCGTCCGCTCGATCCCGTACGCCCCGCTCAGCATCGACCGGTTCGTTTGACACCTGCTCAAACGACTGTCGCGCGGACAATTGAACAGACGATTCTCCGTGGTGGAAGGTTGCTAGTTCACGCGGTTTGTGGAGCAGGAAAGACACCGATGTTCTTCCCCGGTATCGAAAGAGCATTGGCGAACGGAAAGCGTGTTCTTGTGACGGCGCCACGTGCGGATGTCGTCCGTGAATTGACGCATCATATCAAACAGGCATTTCCGACTGCTCACGTCGTATCTTTATATGGTGGATCAGCGGATCGTCTTCTCTTAGGTGAAATCACGGTCAGCACGACACATCAACTGATTCATTACCGGTCTTGTTTTGATGTCGCCTTATTAGATGAAGTCGATGCCTTTCCGTTTCATATGAACTGGACGCTACATCGATACGTCAAACGGGCGATGACGCAAAAAGCAGCGTTGATTTTATTAAGTGCGACGCCATCGATGTGGCATCGTCGCTATCCGACAGTACGATTAATGCGGCGTTATCATGGACATCCCTTACCGGTTCCACGATTGAAGTCACCGTTTACGATGCAGTCGATCGTTGAGTGGTTGCATCAGTATGAACAGCAACCGCGTCTCGTGTTCGTCCCCCGAATCGCAGCGCTCGAAGCATGGCAAACACGATTGAAAGAAGTCGGTATTGATGTGACGACCGTCCATGCGGAAGATCCGGACCGCATTGAGAAAATCCAAGCATTTCGTACGACGAACGGTATTTTGCTCACGACGACGATTTTAGAGCGTGGCGTGACGATCTCTAACGTACAAGTGGCCGTCCTGGATGCTGATCAAGGGTTTAGTACGAAAGCCTTGATTCAAATCAGTGGTCGTGTCGGACGAGATGCGGCTTACCCGGACGGGGATATTTCATTTTTCGCCAATGATCGGTCGGATGCCCTATTTTATGCCATCCATCAGATTCAAAAAGCGAATCGATGGACGACTTCATGAAGTGTTTATGCTGTCAGCATGACTTTATACCTAACTGGGAACTGAGTAATATGTGGACTAGCCAAAACATTTGTAATCCCTGTAAAATGAAATTTGTAAAAAGTGGTGGATGTGTGGACTGTGGCAAACCAGGTATCGAGCTCTGTCAGGACTGTCGACGATGGCAAAATCTCGGCTTACCACTTCATACCCGTACGATGTATCTTTACAATGAGGAAGCAAAGACATTCATGCATCGTTATAAATTTTTAGGAGATACTGTCCTAATTCGGATGTTTACCGACGAGTTGAAGAAGGTAAAAATGAGAAGAGGATGGATCGTTCCGATTCCGCTTAGCCGTGACCGCTTGTCTGAACGAAAATTCAATCAAGCAGAAGAGATCGCTAGACGAATGAATGGGAAGGTCACCTTAGCATTAAAGCGCGACGAAGGGACACCGCAGAGTAGGAAATCAAGAGAAGAACGTCTTAAACGATCGAATCCATTTCATGTCACGAAAGAAGTTGCAGGGAAAAATATCTTGCTGGTCGACGATGTCTACACAACAGGAATAACACTCCGGCAAGCGATGGTGCGTCTCAAGGAAGCGGGCGCAAGTGAAATTTCTGCAGTAACTTTATTTCGGAGTATTTAATATTTCATCATTCCTGCCGATACTCTGAATGAGGTGAAGGAAATGGATGTAGTAAACTGCAAATCTTGCGGGAAAATTTTTGTAAAACAATCTTCTGATCTTTGTCCGACGTGTATGCGTCAAGATCATCTGAATTTCGAAAAGGTACGCGAATTCTTGCGAGAGCGGCGAAAAGTCCGAACTTCACCGAATGATGTCGAGATGCAAACAGGAGTCAAACGCGAAACCGTCTTTCGTTATATCAAGGAAGGGCGCTTGTTGATGTCTGAGATTTCTCAAATGGAAATCACGTGTGAGAGTTGCGGAAAACCCTCTCATGAAGGGACGATTTGTGCTGACTGTCGTGATAAATTGCGACGTGACCTCGCCCAAGCGATGCAAGATTCTGTGGACCCTTCGAAACCGAGAACGTATCGAACTTAAATCAAGAATCTCGTAATCTAGAAAGCAGGTGTTCACATGCGAATTGATTCGACTAAATGGGTGAACATGCCCAAGACGTATGAAAGAAATCAACCCGTAGAAGGAACCGAAACAAAACGAATGAATCGAACAGACGAAGTGACGATTTCAAAAGAAGCACGCGTGCGCTTCGAAGGAACGACTTCATCGCGGGCAGATAAAATTGCCTCCCTTAAACAAGCCATTCAGGATGGAACCTATAAACCGGATGCGAACAAAATCGCGGAACGTTTCTTGAACTTGTAATAAGGTGAATGAAACTGACATTAGAAGCGACTCGGGGCACGGATGCGCGGGTCGCTTTTTATATGAAACGATAGCAAGGTAGTAAAGTAGTCGGACTCATGATAAAAGGAGCAAACACGATATGGAAATCATCCGACAGTTGACGGAGGCGCATGAAGCATTATTAGCGCTCGCCTTTTCGAAAAAAGAGGCATTGATTCAAAACGACATGAGTCGCCTTTCGAAAATCGTCAAGGAAGAACCCGTTTTGCTAAAACGCATCGCGACATTAGAGCAAGAGCGCATCGAATCCATGGGAACCGTGACGATGACGGAGTGGATCGCGTCGCACCCTGAAGATGTCGAAACGCTTCGTGCTCTCTTATCGACGATGGGGCAACTGCGAAAAGCGAACGCGCTGAACGCAGAGTTATTAGAACAATCGTTACATTACATCGAATGGCATTTGCAATTGCTCGTACCGGAAGCGGATGACTTTACATATGGTCAATCGACGTTTGACCGGACACACTTCAATCGAAATGCATAAGGAGGAAGTCGAATGGGTTCAACATTCATGGGGCTTGAAACGGGACGTCGTGCGCTGACGACGAGTCAATGGGCGTTACAAGCGACAGGAAATAACGTATCAAATGCCGGAACAGCAGGATTTTCAAGACAGCGTCTCGTCCAAGCGACAACGGAACAACTTTCGGTCTCCCTAGGCGGCGGAAAAAACGTTCAATTCGGAACCGGTGTCCGTGGAGAACTGGTAGAGCGATTACGTGACGTAATGGTCGATAAACAATATCGCGATGAATCGACGAAGTATGCGTACTATTCAACGAAAGCCGCAGCATTCGGGCGAATGGAAGATATCATCAACGAACCGTCTGAAACGGGGCTCGCGAAAACACTCGATAGTTTTTGGGCATCGTTACAAGGATTGTCAAAGAACCCGCAAGACTCGGGAGCGCGAAGCGTCGTTCGGCAGCAAGCGGATACCGTGTCAAAGACATTCAACTACTTAGCGACTTCTTTGACGAAGGTACAAGGGGACTTAAAGAATGAACTAGACGTCTCGACGAAAAAAGTAAACGATCTCCTTCAGAAAATCTATAACGTCAATACACAAATTCACGAAATCGAACCGATTGGTGTCTTACCGAACGACTTATACGATGAACGTGATCGTTATTTCGATGAGTTATCGACTTATGTGGATTTTAAAAAAGTGCCGATTGATGCAACTGCTATTACAAGTGGAGGCATGGGGAATGCTTCAAAGATTGCTGAAGGACGTATCGACATTGAGATCATCATTCCTAATCAAGAGTCTATTAAAGCAGTTACAATGAAAGCTGATGATGAAAATGTTCAAGTATTAGAATTCATAACTAACGAAGATGGTAACTATACAGCGTTTAAGGCAGGATCTGAAGAAACAGAGTTTGCGAGTGATATGGTCTTCTCAAATGGAAAACTGTGGGCGTTAATTCAGATGCATGGGTATCAAAATAGCGATCAGTCAGAGGCATCTGGTGAGTATGCAAATGTATTAAAAAAACTCGATAGCATGGCTTTAGGTTTCGCCAATACATTCAATAAAATTCATAGTGATAATAAAACCGTGATCACTGAAGCAGACGGTACTAAAACGATTGAAAATGGAACAAATCAATTTTTCGTATCATCTACTCCTGATTCAATAAGTGCCAAAAATATTTCAGTGGGTGACATGATTTGGAGTAGTCTTTCGAACATTGCTACATCACAAGACGGGAATATTGGCGATTCTGCAGGAGCACTTGCACTAGCTAACGTAAAAAGTGAACGTATTGAAAATTTAGAAAATGCATCACTTGGCTCTTTTTATCAGTCGTTGATAGGTGATATGGGAGTAGCGACAAGCCAAACGATTGACCTCGGGAAAAATGCCAGCGTCTTGATGGATAATGCCGATCAACGCCGGATGTCGGTCTCAGCCGTCTCGCTTGACGAAGAGATGACAATGATGATTCAGTACCAGCATGCATACAATGCAGCAGCACGAAACATCACGACAGTCGATGAAATGCTCGATAAAATCATTAACGGTATGGGATTAGTCGGTCGCTGATAAGGAAGGAATGAGGACATGCGGGTCACACAAACGATGCTGACGAAAACAAATATCGGTCATTTGTCTTCGAGCTATCAAAAATTAAGTACGTTACAGGAACAACTAATCAGCGGTAAAAAAATTCAAAAGCCGTCACAAGATCCGGTCGTTGCAATGCAGGGGATCCGGTACCGGACAGAAGTCCGGGAAGTCGATCAGTTCAAGAAAAATGTCGATGAAGCGACAGGTTGGATGGATTTAACGGATTCCGCCTTAGACGAAGTGACGTCTGCCATGCGCCGGATTAATGAATTAACGACACAAGCAGCGAATGATACGTATGATGGCACACAGCGGAAAGCTATCCAAAGCGAGGTTGGACAGTTGATTGAGCATATCGGAACGCTAGCGAATACGAAATATAATGAAAAACAAATTTTTAGTGGTACCAAAACCGATACATCTTTCATCGATATTGACGAGTTGAAGCGTTTTTTGAAAAGTGATGTTGGTATCGGAGAAATTGATTCTATTTTCAAAGCGTCTGAAGGACCAGATAATGGGAAAATCGAATATGAAATCTCGTCTGGAATTAGAGTTCAGGTCAACGTTACACCGACAGATGGAGCCGATGGTGGTGTGTTTGGTAAAGATACCTTCATGACGCTGAAAAAGCTGTTCAATGCTCTTGGTGGGACGAGCGAAGATGGCAATGAAGACGACAGCACGAACAATGGATTAGAATTATCCGGTATGCTCAAGGATCTTACAGCGATGTTGAATAAGACGGTCGAAATCCGTTCTGACTTAGGTGCACGTGTGAATCGACTGGAACTAAATGCGTCGCGCTTAGAAGATCAAGAAATCATCGCAAAAACCGTCATGTCTGATAACGAAGACATCGAAACCGAACAGGTCATCATGGAACTGAAATCACATGAAACGTTGCACCGTGCTGCACTCAGTGCCGGAGCACGCATCATCCAACCATCGTTACTTGATTTTCTTCGATAAGGGGTGAACCGGAATGAATCTTCCTCACCTAGAGATGCGACAGACCTCTGCTAAAATCGGTATGCAGACGACACCACTTGAGATGCGGCAAACGCAACGTCCGGCTGATCTTTCGATTGAACAACCGCAAGGGGAGCTAGCGATTGAAACTGTAGCGG
The DNA here is from genome assembly GCF_002396765.1 of Exiguobacterium sp. UBA5002. Classification (NCBI taxonomy): domain Bacteria; kingdom Bacillati; phylum Bacillota; class Bacilli; order Caryophanales; genus Exiguobacterium; species Exiguobacterium sp. UBA5002. The sequence goes on along the minus strand of NZ_DGYQ01000039.1, from coordinate 19,771 downwards.
CTCGTCTCGAAATCGATTCGTCGCAAGCTTGGATCGAGATGGGACGAATTCCGGCATTCGAATCCGTCAGACGGTATGCGGATCTTGGTCAACAAATGGTACGTGAAGGAACGGGACGCGTCGCGAGTGAAGGAGATCAATTGATGCGGATCGAGCAAAAAGGCGAGGTCATCGCTCGGATTGCGAAGATGAACGATACGCCTCCAGCAGAAGTGACGACGATGGGCTTCATTCCTCGGAGTTTGGACCGGGTGAAAATTAATTTCACACCGGCTGAAGTGAATGTTCGTTACACTGCTCGTAAGCCGGTCATCGATGTAACGACGCATCGTCCGGAACTAGAGGTCACGGAAGGGAAAACAGACATTTTCCTTCGGGAACGAAATCAGCTAGATATGTGGCCAGTGGGCGGCATATACGACGAGAAAGGATAATATTATGCAAATCGAAACAGATTTTTTTGGTACGATTACGATCGAGCCAAGTGAGATCATTACCTTCGCTTCTGAATTACCGGGGTTTCCGGATGCCAAACAATTCGTCTTGTTGCCGTTCGGAGAAGGGGTACCGTTTTGGTCCTTCCAATCCATTGATCAGACGGAATGCGCATTCATCGTCACGAATCCGTTTTGGATCGATCCGGATTATGTCTTTGAATTAACGGATTCTGCAAAAGAACAGTTGAGTATCGAAGAAACAGCGCAAGTCGCTGTATACACGACGGTAACGTTACGTGAGCCTTTCCAGGAATCGACGACAAATTTACGGGCACCATTCGTGATGGAAACGAAACAGCGGCTCGCGAAACAAATCATCTTAGAAGATACATATCCGAATCGTCAAAAGATTGGAAGTCTGACAGAAGTAGGTGGACGCTGATGCTCGTATTAAAACGAAAGAACGGCGAAGCGATTCAAATCGGAGACGATATCGAACTGACGATTCTTGCAATTGAAGGCGATCAAGTGAAGCTTGGAATCCGCGCTCCGCGACAAGTCGACATCCATCGGAAGGAAGTCTATTTAGCCATCCAAGAAGAGAATACGGAAGCATCACGGAGTACAGGGTTGATCGGACAACTCTTGAAACAACAAGAAAAGTAAGGTCAAGTGAATGCCAGTGTATCCTCTCGTGATTCAGGCATTCTTTGGAAAAAAGAATACAAATCGACTCCCTGCACGTATCATACGAGTGCAGGGAGTCTTTCTTATCATGAAATAAATGCTCAAACGCGTTGAATCGTGTATAGTAAATGGAGAAGAAAAGAAACCTTTTGAATCAAAGAGGGAGTTGTCAGGAATGAATGAGACGAAGCAGCTGAAAAAAGACGCGAACCGTGTACTAAAAGCGACGAGTCGCACCTTCTACATCCCGATTAGTCGACTATCGCAAGACTTACAGGAAGCGGTCGGTGCTGCTTATCTATGCATGCGTGCCATCGATGAGATCGAAGACCATGAAGAACTAGCGACAGACATCAAGACGACGTTACTACGTGAGACGGCATTGATGATGCGTGGCACATTCTCCGCTACGGCCTATCTCGAGTTGATTGCGCCTTACACGGCGCATCTGCCGGAAGTGACACTCCGTCTACCGGAGTGGATCGCCTATTGTCCGTCCGCAATTCGTCCGAAGGTCCTCGATTCGACGGCGGAGATGGCAGAAGGAATGGCGGTCTGGGCAGAGCGCGACTGGACAGTTAAAACAGAAGCGGATCTCGATGAGTACACGTATTATGTCGCTGGACTTGTCGGTGTGATGCTGTCAGACATTTGGTACTGGAAAGCAGGCATTGTCACGGATAAGCAACAAGCGATTGGATTTGGTCGTGGTTTACAAGCCGTCAACATTCTGCGTAACCAACAGGAGGATGCGGAGCGTGGTGTCGGTTACTTCCCGCCTGGTTGGACGACGGATACGATGTTTGCTTATGCGCGTGAGAATCTCGCAGAAGCCGACGCATACCTTGCGTCCATTCCGAAGGAGACGACGATTTATGAATTCTGTCACATTCCACTTGCACTCGCGCATGGAACGCTGGATGCCCTTGCAAGAGGGAAGGAGAAACTGAGTCGTCCGGAAGTTTTGAAAATCGTCGGTGCTGCTGTATTAAAACGATAAGCTTCACTAACGAACAAGCCGCCCGTTTCCATAAAGGAAGCGGGCGGCTGTTTTTGTCTGTCATCGTAAGATATACATCGTCAATCCAATGAGTGCGGAACCGATCCAAATGAGAAGAACCGCTCGTCCGTAAGGGAACCGATACCCGGAGCGACGCGAAACGAGTAAACCGATCCCCATGATCGTCAGTGCGATGAAAAACGTCAAGAACACGGAGAGTTGCTGCATTCCGATTTCCTCCTATCAGTGCAAGTCAGCTAAGTACGTGAGCACTTTCTCTTCATAGGCTTTTCGATCGTGGGCATACGACTGGACATGACCGCCGTTTTCTGTGACATAAAGTTCCGATCGTGGCGCTGCCTTTTGAATCTTCATACTTTCCGTCACTGGAATCGCATCGTCATCTTTCCCGTGGATCAACAGGATCGGGTAATCAATCCGTCGGACGGATTCGACCGGTTTGACGCGTTCGGGATTGAGTCCTGTCAACGGAGGTGTGATTTCTAGAATAATCGGTGTAAACGGAAAATTCGGCAGCCCGCTCCAAACCGGAAGATTCGTGGCGAGATAGTTTTCTAAATCACTGAATGGACTATCGGCGATGACGCCGACGACATCGGCATTCGGAGCGGTGACGAGCGAAGTCGCCGCGCCCATCGAGATACCATAGAGCACGACCGGCTTCGCCGAACGTGACTTCGCGTACCGCACAGCCGTCAACAAGTCGTCTTGCTCCTTGGCTCCGACAGTGACGCGTTTGCCGTCCGATTCACCGGAACCCCGGAAATCAAACGTCAACACATTGTAACCGGCATCATGAAATTTCTTAAAGAGCGGTAAAACTGGAACATCTTCTTGTTCTCGGTTCTTCCCGTATCCATGCGCAAAGACGATTGTTAACTTTGCATCCTCACTCGGCATCCACCAGCCGGATAAGCGGGTTCGATCTTTATAGGACCGGAATGTCACGTCCTCATAGTCTAGATTTTCTGCCTTCTTCGGATTTGTCGTCAATGCCTCGCGCTCCGGTTGTGTCAAGGATGAGCCGACATAACCGGAAATACCAACGATGATGACGACGACTAAGGTGACGATGATGATGATGGTAGCGATGATTTTTTTACGATGTTTTTTCCACACCCGCGTTCCTTCCTTTCGTTCGGTTAATGGATATCTTTTTTCTTGAAGCGACCGCCATGGACATCATGGATGTTGCCGATCGCAATAAAGGCTTGTTCATCAAAGTCACGAACGATGTCCTTCAACTTTGATTCTTCCAAGCGGCTGATGACACAAAAAATCACTTTCTTCCCATCACCCGTAAAGGCACCTTCTCCATTTAAGTACGTCATGCTTCGTCCGAGGCGATCCATGATCGCAAGACCAATCTCTTCGTAGTTCTCGGAAATGATCCAGACGCTTTTCGATTGATCAAGTCCATCGATGACGACATCAATCGTCTTAAAGGCGACGAAATATGTAATCAAGGAATACATTGCTCGGTCCCATCCAAAGACAAAACCAGCGGCACCCAAAATGAAGACGTTGAAGAACATGACGATCTCTCCGACGGAAAACGGTGTCGATCGGCTAAACGAGACAGCAAGAATCTCCGTTCCATCGAGTGATCCACTCGAACGGATGACGATGCCAACACCGATTCCGAGAATCAATCCACCAAAGACGGTCGCGAGTAAGTCGACGCTTGTCAACGGACCGATGTGTTCGAGGAGTTTCGTTGCGATCGCCATGATGAAGATCGCGTATAACGTCGATAGGGCGAACGTCTTCCCGATTTGTTTGTAGCCGAAGAAGATAAACGGGATATTCAGAAAGAATAACCAAAAGGCGAGGGTCGTGTCCGTGACTTTCGAGCCGATGATCGAAATCCCGACGATTCCGCCATCAATGATGTTATTCGGAACTAAGAATCCTTTCAGACCGATTGCAAAGATGATGGCACCAATCGTTAGCATGAGGAGACGTCGAAAGAGTTGACCTTTCGTCGAACGACGATGATGTTTCATCGGTAGTGGGGACTGCATGTCATTCCTCCCATCTAGAGTAAATTACTTTAAGATTACTATAACAAAAAAGCACGAAGACGTCTGTGAACGTCTTCGTGAGTGAGTCAAGGGGTGTAACGTAACGATTGGAAGAAGCGCATGATCTGTTCGGCTTCCGTTTCGTTCGTATATTCCCCCATATATTGTCCGTCTTGCTGACCGATGATCGTGACAGTGCAGGTGACGAGTTGCAGCCCTTCGTTTAATCGAATCTCACATGTTGCGGCATGTGAAGGAAGGGGCGTCTCAGTCGAGAAATACAAGACCTTCGTACTCGTCTGATGTGCCTGTAAGTCAGAAAAAGCGAGTGTGAAGGACTCTGTATGATGCGTCAGCATCCGGATCTTTCCGGGAACGGAAAACCGTGGAACCGTATCACTCGATAGAGCACAAGCCTCGATCGGATAGAGGATTTCGCGGATTAAAAAGCCTTTCATCACATCACTCGGAACCGGTCGACTGAAGAGATATCCTTGGATACGTGGGCATTCGAGCATTCGGAACGTATCGAGCTGCTGAATCGTCTCGATGCCCTCTGCTACGACATGTAGGTTAAATTCGTTCGCCATGTACAAGATACTTTTAACGATCGCTTTCGCTTTCGCATCATCGTAAATGTGCGTCGCGAATTGTCGGTCAATCTTGATGACGTCAATCGGATAACGTTGCAAATAGACCATCGAAGAGTAACCTTTACCGAAATCATCTAAGGCGATCCGGACACCCAGGGCACTGACCGATTCAAGCGTGCGACTCGTCATCGGATCATCCATGATGAGGGCCGCTTCTGTGATCTCTAGTTCAAGCAGGGCCGGATCGAGCGTATATCGTGTTAAGGTCTGTTCGATTTGATGCTCGAATCCTGGAATCAACAGCCGCTTTGGTGAGACATTTATTGAAATCGGGACGAGTGAGGCACCGGTCTTGGACCACTCGTTCATCTGCCGGCAGGCTACTTCGAGGACCCAGTCCCCGATGTCGATATGCAGCGCACTTTCTTCTGAAAGCGGAATGAAGTCGTTCGGCGGGATTCGTCCCCATTCCGGATGTTGCCAGCGGATCAAGGCTTCCATTCCGACGATCTTCCCTGTCCAGCTATCGACCTTTGGTTGGTACTCGAGGAATAACTGATCACGTTCAATGGCATAATGCAAGTCTTGCTCCAAACGATAGCGCCGGTAATAGTCAATATCGAGATTCGAAGCATAATGATGAAACGCACTGTGATCGTCGCGTCGTGAGCGGCGTAGTGCTGTGTAAGAATGCTTTAATAACTCAACGGCGTCCGTGCTGTCTTGAGGATAGCGACTGATACCGATCGAAACCCGGGCGAACAAGGCGTAGGGTTCAATTGAAATCGGTTGTGTCGAGATCGTAAGTAGTCTTTCCGCACACGGCGTGACATCTTGTTCATAGTCGGTCGAGACGAGCAGTGCATATTCATCCCCACCGAGGTGACCGAGGAAGACCTCGTCCGGTTTGACATCGTTTAAGCGGGCAGCAGTCGCTTGGAGCCACTGATCGCCGGAACCGTGACCGAACGCGTTATTGATCTCCGTAATACGGTTGAAAGAAACCGAGAGAACGAAAAAAGGAACAGTGCGTGCTTGCCACGATTCAATCGTCTCAATCAGTGCTTGGCGATTCGGAAGACCGGTCACGACGTCCCGGAGAGCGAGTTGCCGTAACTGTTCTTCGTACGCTTTTTGTAACGTGATATCATGCAAGATGCTGTTGGAATACGCAATCGATCCGTCAGAGTGAAAGATCGGAATTTGTTGATCCTCGACCCATTTGATCCGCCCATCGGGAAAACGGAGGCGATACTGAAGTGTTCCGGCATGTCCTTGTAACAAGCGTTGCATGAACTTTCGCATCGCATCGTGATCTCGGGGATCGATTCGCGACAATAACCACGTATCATTTAAAATCAAATTTTTTGGTAACTCCTCGTAGATGTGCAAAAAACCTTGCGAATGAAATAAAATCCGTCCGGTCGTCAAATCAATTTGTGAGATCGCCGCGTTCACAGCCTCATAAATGTCACGGGCTTGTGCGCGTTCCATCTTCAATTGTTGACGGACCGCATCGATTTCCGATAAGTCATACAAGACGATTGAAGCCTGATGCGCATGCCCTGCGCGACGTACTGCCTTCAAGCGCAACAATTGATACGAACCGTCTGACGTCAACAAGGACAGTTCTTGTTCGAACTGATCCTGCTTTCCGGCTTCCATTCGCTCGATCTCAAAGCGGAGCGGGTCAAAATCCCAAGGATGAATCCGTTCGAGTAACCGTTGTTGCTCGATCAATGACTGGTCTTCCCTTAGCCCAAGAAACTTGAGAAGCGACGGTGAAGGCTCGATTTGATGCGACCGTAAGTCGTAATAGAATAAGACTAACTCAGGCACTTGCTCGGTCAGCTCCAGTTGGGAGCGAATTTCCGAGACGTCTTCTTCGAGTTGTTTTTCGCGTGTCACATCGCGCGCGACGCCATAGACACCGATGACATATCCTTCCTGTTCAATCGGCATGTTCGTGATTTTTAAGGTGACGAGATGTTGGTCTGCGTGCAACCCTCTTGCTGTATATTGAACGGTTTCCCCTTGTAACGCACGCTGGAAAAATTGCGAGACCGCCTCTATTTGATCCGGAGGATTAAACACGGAAAAGTGCTCGTATAAGGTATGTTCCGAGTATCCTAGGATTTCTGGAAGATGTTCATTGAAATAGATGATCGTACCAGCAGCATCAAAGACAAAAATCGCATCGGTTTGATGATGGAAAAAGGCTTCTGATTGTTCAAGACGAGATACTTCAAGCCCACCGATATGAATCGGTGCCGTATCTGATCGTCGGATTGTTTTCATGGCCTCAAAAAACGCCATCTCTTCACCTCCATACGTAGTAACGCTTCAGTCTTACTATCGGATGAAGGGGAGAATCGTTGCAATGATTCCTTAAACAATAGACTATTATTTCAAAAAAACGAATGGAAAGTTAGAAAACGATGCAATTTTATTTCAAAATTAAGAGGTCAAGTACGACAAAAAACGAAGCTCAACGGTATGAGCTTCGTTTTATATGTTAAATCGCTAAATCGACCGAAGTGTCATTGGCATTTGGATCCGTATCCGTTCCTTGGTCTGGTGCGCCCGGCATGTCACCGTCCGGACCAGGTCCGTGTCCTCGACCATGACCACCATCGCGTGCTGGATCTTTCTTGAGATCAGCGTAGCTTGAAGCATCATCCGCGCGGGACTGAATGTGTTCCTTGATCTGTTTCGCTTGCTTGTCTGTCAGCTTGCCATTTTTGACTTGTTGATCAATCGCAGCAGTTTGAGCTGTCAGGACGGCTTTCTCGAAATCGGCGTAAGCGATCTTGTTTGCTTCCGCGAATTCAGGTAAGGATTGCTCTGCAGCTTCGAATTTCGCTTCATCGAGTCCAAGTGCTTTTAGAATCGCTGATGTTGAGTCACCGAAGACACCACCCGGTCCATGGTCACCACACTTACCGTGTTCGCCGCGATCCGGAAGATCGTCGTAGCTCTTCGCGTCCTTATACTCCTCTGTCAGACGAGACTTGATTTCCGTTGCTTGTTTTTTCGTCATCTTCCCGTCTTTGACGAGTTGATTGAGTTCGCTCGTCTGCGCCGCAAGCAATGCTTTTTTATAGTCGGCGAACTTGATCGACTGTGCCTTCGCATAAGCAGCAAGCGATTGATTCGCTGCGTCGAACTTCGACTGGCTCAGTCCGAGTGCCTTCAGGACGTCAGCGATCAATGATTCATTGAAGAAACCTGGTCCACCGTGGCGACCCATCGGCATCTTGTCTTTGAGTTCAGCGTAACTCTTGACGCCACTGAACCGTTCCGTTTGACGCTTCAGCATGTCGTCTGCTTGCGTTTGCGTTAAGTCGCCTGATTTAACGAGACTTACGAGCTGCTCCTTCGCTGCTGCGAGTTCTGCCTTCTTGTAATCAGCGAACGAGATCCCTTTTGCTTTTGCGAGATCAGCGATTGATTGCCCTTTCTCCCGGGCAGCATCTGCCTCAGCTTGTGTCAGGTTCAATTTTTTCAAGAGTAACGTCATGTCATGCTTTTTCATACCTTCGAAGTGGTGCCCGTGTTTCACTTGTTTTGTCGTGCTCGAGTCGTCGTTCGTCGCAGCATATGCTGACGCGCCTCCGACTGTTAATGCGCTAATTGTCAATGCAGTGATCCATTGTTTTTTGAATGTCATGGGATGATCACTCCTTTCACCTTTTATGGTAGAGGGTCAGGAAAGAGAAGTTGTGAGGAAGTTGCAAAGAAACTGCGAAGAAAGGCAAATCTGGACAAAAAGGCGCTACACTAGGAGTGGAGGGATGACCATGAACGTACTATTGATTGAAGATGAACAAAAATTAGCGCAGGTGACGGCACGTTTCCTCCGGCACCATGCGTATGACGTAACGATTGCTGGTTCGTTAGCAGAGGCGAAACAGTGCCTGACG
>NZ_DGYQ01000039.1:10780-10964 GCF_002396765.1 Exiguobacterium sp. UBA5002 | reverse complement strand
CCTGACGACAGCGTTTGATGCCGTCTTGATCGACGTCCGCTTACCAGACGGTGACGGTTGGTCACTCGTACCAAGTATCAAATCACAAGTTCAGCCGCCGGTCGTCTTTATGATGACCTCACGCGGCGAGGCCGATGATCGCGTCTTCGGACTTGAACTCGGTGCCGATGACTATCTCGTTAAA
>NZ_DGYQ01000039.1:0-10660 GCF_002396765.1 Exiguobacterium sp. UBA5002 | reverse complement strand
GCCGATGACTATCTCGTTAAACCGGTCGTCCTGAAGGAGTTGACGATCCGGCTTGAACGGGCATTAAAAGTCCGTCCGGTTGCTCGCCATGCGTTTGGTGACTTGACGATTGATGAGAAGGGACGCCAAGTCAAAGCGGGGGAACGGGCGATCAGTCTCGCAAAGATGGAGTTCGAACTGTTGCTTTATTTCATCGAACATCTTGGTGAGGCACTGAGCCGGGATCAGATTCTTGATGACGTCTGGGGGTACGCATTCGGAGGCGATACCCGGACCGTCGACACGCACGTTAAACAATTGCGGGATAAGTTGCCCGTCATTAAACAACAATTGAAGACGGTCCACCGGGTCGGCTATCGATTGGAGGCGATTGAATGAAACGACGTCCTTTGATGCGGAAGTTTTTATACGCTGTCGTCGGTCCGCTGCTCGTGATGGGAGTCCTTAGTTTCGTCTTGACGGCGTTTCTCGTCAATCGATTCGCAGAAGGCGAACGGTACGATCAACTCGCCCGGGAAGCGAACATCATTAAACAAGCGCTTGAAGCCGATACGCCGATACCGCGTGATATCCAAGGGTTTTTGACGACCGACGGGTTGACGCAACGGATTGGCGCACGCGGACCGGCGGGGCGGTTGCCGCTTCTTGATAATCTCAAGAAGGAAGATGTCATTGAAGTGCAAGACGAACGGTTGCTGACGTATCAGTTGACGGTTGACGGAACGCGGATCACGACGGTCCGACAAGCACCACTGGCGAGTAGTGCACTGAGTGGTGTTTATCTCGCAATCGGACTCGCATTACTCGTGACACTGTTGCTCGCATCGTTACTCGCTTACTATATGGGACGGCACCTGACACGACCGATCGTGACGCTCCGGTCCGTCGCCCAAAAGATTGGTGCGGGCGAGACAGACGTCGTCCTGCCGGCACGACCGAAGGATGAAGTCGGGGAGTTGATTGACGCCGTCGATGAGATGCAGACACAACTCAAACAAAAGGATCATCTGCAAAAGACGTTCATCGCCGGTATCACCCATGACTTGCGGACGCCGCTCGCAATCATTCGAAACGAGACCGAGGCGCTCGCGGCAGGTGTTATTCCCGTCGCCGAACTGCCCGACGTGACGACAAGTATCATCGAGGAGACGGATCGACTCGGTCATCTGATTGACGAGACGTTACTTTATTCGAAGCTTGCCGGTGGACGGATGCCGCTTGAAAAGACGGATGTGGCACTCGATGAACTCGTGCTTGCGACAGTTGAACGACTCCGTGGAACGTTCATACAGGCAGGACTGACGCTGGCGATGGAGCTGCAACCGATGAGGCAATCCCTTGATCCACGGATGTTCGAGCGCGTTTTGATCAATTTCTTGATGAACGCCCGCTTTGCTTCACCCGTCGGCGGAACGGTCACCGTTCGTTTAACGCATGACGAATTGACGGTCGAGGATGAAGGAGCGGGTGTCCGAGCAGAAGACCGGGCAACGATCTGGGATGTCTACGTCAAACAAGAAGGCAGTGCCGGGCATGGACTCGGTCTTGCGATCAGTCGGATGATTCTCGATAGTCATCAATTCGACTATGGTGTTCGCGACCGAAGTGGTGGGGGAGCGGTGTTCTACGTTCAGTTTTAAACGGATTCTATCAGGCATACAAAAAGAGAGGTCAGTTTTCGGAAAACATTCCGGAACTGACCTCTCTTGAATTAATGTAACGATTATTGACCGTCGTTCGCATGAACAAGACTTGGTTTGACGAGAGTATAGAACTCATCGCTCATCCCGACACGGCTCCCCATTTGGCAAGCGAGTTCGAGTGTTTCTTTATAGAAGTTCGCGACGAGATCGTGGTTCTTGATGTGCTCATCTTGCATCGCCTTTTTGACCCCGAGGACGACTTTTTCGATTTGCTCATCTGCATCATTGCGGACCGGCACTACGTTTTCTGGAAGATCGACTTCCTTATCGTGTCCGTTGAAGCGGAACGAGGCACCGAATCCGAGGTGCTCGAGGAAGAAGTGTGGTAACAGTTTACTCGCGAAGAACTGATGCCATTCCGTCTCTTTCATTGCTTCCATGTCACGCTTGAACGACGTCGTTGCGAGTGCGTAACGATCGTGTGTATCTTTCATGAACTTCTCGAGGATCGGAACCTGCATTGCAAACGCATTCTTGAGCAAGTTATCGAGCTGTTCTTGCGTTAATTGTTCTTGTTCAGTCATCGCTTTAACCCCATTTCGTTTCGTTATTCCTATCGTAAGAAATTTAGACAATTCCGTCAAATCTTTTTCGAGAATAGAGTTTACCTATTTCACAAAAGGGAATCCATTACTATCAATCATTTTAGGGGGAGTCAGCATGAAACGAATCGCAATGACAGGAGTCTTACTCGGAGCATGTCTGACTCCGGTGACCGGCTTTGCTGCAAGTAACGTGACATATAGCAAAGGAGTCGTCGCGAACAAGACGTTCGGCTATACGGTCAAGACGACGGACGCGTTGAAAAAGGCGATCCAGCAAGACAAAGTCGAGCTCGTCAAGAACAAGACGGTCAAGTCAAAATACGGTGTCATCACGCGGAGCGGTACGTTCGCGTTGTATTATAAAGTCAAAGGAGCGGATCAGCTGCTCGTCAACTTGAACTACGAGCCGAAGAAGCTCTCGAAAAAACAGTTCGACCGTGAAATCGGATATGGTACATATCTCGGGACGAAAGGTAGCAAAACCTACTACTACGTCTTACCGACGGAAGCCGTCAAAGGGGCTGTCGGCAAAAAAGCGATCGAGAACTTGATCGTCAAGGACGTCCCGCAGATGATGAAGACATTCAAATTGCAATGAGCACTAGCTTTTGCTAGTGCTTCTTTTGTTCGTTCGGTATAGTTGAAAATGAGGTGAATGAATATGGAATGGAACGTCACAGACGTCAAACAAACAACAGATGTATTACAACTCGAAAAATGTGTCAACGATCACGATGGCATTGAATTAAAGGTCGCGGCGGATTGGGTCGGCGAGAACGATTTCGCAATCTATGATGGTGAGCAACTCGTCGGGTACTTACAAGCATTCGCGTACTTACCGACGGAGTGGGAATTGAACGTCTTCGTTGATCCGGATTATCGGAAACAAGGCATATTCACGGCACTCGTTGAAGCAGCACGGGCGCGGGCAACGGAAGCAGGCGTCGAAGCATTCACGTTCGTCATTGACGACGCAAGTCAGTCAGGTCAAGCTGTCCTCGAAGGATTAGGTGCTGAGTACCGGATGACCGAGTACAACATGATTTTGAAAAAGGCGCAGCTGTTCTTAAAAGCAGATCCGGATTTCGAATTACGCGAAGCGACAGCGGACGACCGCCCGTTCATCGTCGAGACGCTCGGCAAATCGTTCGGTAACACGGACGAAGAAGCGGAGTCAATCTATCAAGCGATTGAATCCGACGACCGGATCACGTTCATCGGCGTCGCAAAAGGTAAACCGGTCGGTGTCATTCGTGCCTATCTCGCTTCCGATACACAAGCAAGCATCCATGCGTTCGCCGTTCGTCCGGAAGCCCAAGGCAATGGTTACGGCAAAAAGATGCTGAAGTTGATGGTCCAAGCGTTGTTCCGGACAGGTCGGACGCAGCTCGAACTCGACGTTGAGACAAATAACGACCGGGCACTTGATCTTTACAAAGAGGCAGGATTCGTCGTGCATCGTGGCTATCAGTTCCACGTGTTGGCGGTTTAAAATAATGAGCGATTGACGGATATTCCAGTGCATGCTGGATGCTCAAGTTGCTCCACTCCTACAGGAAAAAGCGCAGTTGCGCTGTCAGAGACAAACAAGACCCGGCTCTTCGCTTGAAGCGAAAGAGTCGCGGCTTGTGTCTCGCCTGAGGAAAGGGAGCAAGACTTGAGTACATTCGTCGATTGCTTTTTTTATGGTTATTATTACAGAAACTAAACAAAAACGTTGGAACCTTTTCTTTAATCCGTCGTATACTAGACATATGGAAAAAAAGAGGAGGCGACGTCATGGAGAGTCGACAGGATTCATTGCGGACGTTGAAGTGGGTATCAGGTGGAATGGAAGCGGTGCTTGGGATTCCGCTCTTAGGTGGTTCAATCGTCATTTTCTCAGGTTATAATGCCCTGTGGTTGATGCTCGCGTTTCACATCGTCGTTGTTGTATTGACGGCACGTGCCGGGAATGTCTCAAAAGGGAACATCGTCGGGATTATCGCATCAACGGTCGGTGTCATTCCGGTCGTCGGGATGTTCTTACACATGGCAGCAGCGATCACAATCTTACTTGACGCAGCGTTTAGCAACCGAATTGTTGCACGGACGTACGTAAAACACGTCGAACCGATTCGACCACGTCCGGTCCGTCGCGAGCAAGAAAAACAAGAAGACCATCCGTTCTGAGTTTTTTTCGTTGACAGAGAAAAATAAGCCGTGTAAAGTAAACAACAAGTTAGGCCATATCAATTACATCGACGACGCGGAGTAAGTATCGTCAACACTGCCGACCAAGCGAGTTAGGAATGGTGAGAGCCTGACACGGTAAGCTGAACGAGAATGGACCGCTGAGAGCCTGTTGAACCTTCGAGTAGACAGGACGGTTGCCCCCGTTACCGGGCTAGCTGGTTGTTGGACCAGCGACAAGTGGAGACGATTCTTCGTCTCAATCAGAGGTGGCACCGCGCGGATACAGGCGTCCTCTATGCATTAGCTGTTAGCTATGCGTAGAGGGCGCCTTTTGTTGTACGTCAAGGTATGCCGAATCATCCAACGCTCATCATATTTCTCAGGAGGCATTACACATGAAAAAGACATTGATCGCAGCGGCGAGTACGGCAGTCCTATTAGCAGGATGTGCAACGACAGAACCAGCAGAAGACAAACAAGCGGACAAAAAGGTCCTGCGTACGATGGAGAGTTACGACCTCCTGTCGGTCGACCCGGCAGACGCTATCACATCAAACATCTTCAACCAAATCTACGAAGGGCTCTATCGCTTCGATGCGAACAATGAACTTGTTCCGGCGGCAGCGAAATCGCATAGCGTCTCAGAGGACGGAAAAGTCTATACGTTCAAGCTTGACCCGAATGCCAAATGGTCTGACGGAAAGACTGTCACAGCGGAGAACTTCCGTTATGCATTTGAGCGCGTCATCAAAACGAACTCACCGTTCACTTACTTGCTCGAGCCAGTCGAAAAAACGACAGCGGTCGACGACGAGACACTTCGAATCGAACTGAAACGCCCGACGCCATACTTCCTCAGCATGACGACGTTCGGTACCTATATGCCGGTCCGGGAAGATATCGTCAAAGCTGAAGGTGACCAGTTCGGAACGGATCCAAAGACGAACGTCTACAACGGACCATTTACATTCAAGAAATATCAAGCCGAGCAAGGCTATACGCTCGCGAAAAACGCTGAGTACGCAGACCGGAAGAACGTCAAAATCGACGAAGTCGACGTTAAAATCATCAAGGATCCGATGCTTGCGATCAACTTGTTCGAGTCGGGTGAACTTGATGTCGCGCCACTCAACTCGGAGAACGTCGTCACGTACAAGAATCAAAAAGAGTACAACACGTTCAGCGATTCGCGGATGTTCTTCATCCGGATGAACGAAAAAACAGATGCCCTGAAAGATAAAGAAACACGCCAAGCAATCGATGCGGCATATGATAAAAAAGCGTTGACGGAAACGTTGCTCGGAAACGGTTCACTGCCAGCGGATTATATCGTTCCGCAAGAACTTGATCCGAAGTATGACAACGAGCGCCAAATCGAATCATCGTATGATGTGGCATCTGCGAACAAAGTGCTCGCAAACCAAAATCTTAAACTGACGATGTTGATTGAAGATGACGATGTCTCGAAAAAAATCGGTGAGTACATCCAAGGGGCGTTGAAGAAACAAAACGTCGACGTTAAACTGTTGTCACTTCCGAAGAAAGAGCGTCTCGCCCGTGAGGGACGAGGGGACTACGATCTGTCACTCGCGAGCTGGGCACCGGACTATCAGGATGCGACGACATACCTGAACTTGTTCACAACCGGTAACCCGTTCAACATGATGGACTACTCGAACAAACAGTATGACCGACTCTTGAAACAGGCTGAAAGTGAACTCGATCAAGACAAGCGTCTCGCGTTACTCAGTAAAGCGGAAAGCTTGTTACTCGACGATCAAGCAATCTCACCGGTCTACCAACGGAAGAATGCCTTCTTGCAAAACACGGAAGTGAAGAATCTCGCGCGTCATAATGTCGGAACGGATATTTCTTATAAATACGTCGAAATCAATCGTAACTGATACTCGTATCCTCTTTTCCTGATAACACAAGGGAAAGAGGATTTTTTGTATGGGAGAGATTTGGTAATTTTTATTCTGAAATCAGGTCAATCGACTAAAATCGCTTTCATTATCAACCGATAGATAGAACGGTGAAAAGAAGAACCAAGAAGGGAAGTCGCAGTTATGAAAAGATTTCGAAGAAACTTGAAGTTACGATTGTTCTTTTGGGTATTGGTGATCTCAGCAGTCACAAGTGGTATCTCAGCACAACTCGTCTTATATCTACACCGTGGGCTTGATGTCGCGGATACGAATGCAATCTGGGTTGGGGCGGGGATCGGTCTTCTCCTCTCCTTGATCGGAACGACGTTGACACAACTCATTCTCCGTCAGCCGATCAAAGCGATCGAAAAGGCGACTGAGACAGCACGCGAAGTCGCAAACGGCAACTTCGACGTTGATTTTGAAGAAGCAAAACGTGGAGATGAAGTCGATCAGCTCATGCATGAGCTCGAAGTAATGGTCTTACATATCCGCAAACAAGCAACGCAGATGGGCAACTCTAGCGATAAATTGACAGCTTCGGCGCAAGAAATCGCAGCAGCTGTTCAAGAAGGCAACGCGTCTGGTGAAAGCATTCGGTCAGCGATGGCGGAACTATCCGCAAAAATGAACGAAAACGTCGATCAAGCTTATCTATCGATGGACGCACTTGGTGCGGTTAAGCGGACGATGGATGAAGTCGCAGCAGAAATGAACGAAGCGTTAAAATCAGCGACAGTCATGCAGACGGAAGCGCAGAACGGAAAGACACTCGCGACGGATTCAGTCGAAGCGATGCATATGATTTCGAAGAAGATGGAGCAGTCAGCGACGCTCAACGGTCGATTGACAGATATGACAGGTGAGATCTCACGCATTACGGACGTCATCAGTGATATTTCTGCTCAGACGAACTTACTCAGCTTGAATGCTTCGATTGAAGCGGCACGTGCGGGTGAAGCAGGGCGTGGATTTGCTGTCGTTGCAGCAGAAGTTAAGAAGCTCGCAGAACAAACTGCGACATCAGCAAAAGAAATCACGGATTTGATTTCAGGTGTCAAACGTCTCGTTAATGATACAGCGAATGCGATGACAGATGTCCAAAATGAAGTCGCGACAGGCGTCGGGCTCGTCGAACAAGCCGGTTCGTCATTCGAAGAGATTCATCATTCAACGGAGCATGTCTACTCACGCGTGAAATCGGTCGATCAACTCGTCGTTAAATCGGATCAAGAAATCGATCAAGTCGGTTTGACGACAGCGAATATCCTCGCGATGGTTGAGGAAGCATCCAAACACACCGAGCAAGTTTTACAAGCATCAAGCCATCAGGCAGCTTCACTCGGTGAAGTCAATGGCGCGATGGAAGAATTAGTTGCGGTAGCTGAGCAATTACAGGAAGAGACAGGCGCGACGCGTCTGTGATTTCTGAGGAATCGTGCATCCTAAAAACAGGATGTACGATTTTTTTTGGATTTTTTTGAAAAAAGCATTAAACATTTCGGAGGGACGACGATATATAGGGTGGAAGCAGTCATCGACTGAATCCACTGTGTTGCCCTTGGACCGGTCAAGGGCACATCTCGGAGAAGACGGATCTTCGAAGAGACAAAAAACTTATCCTACGGAGGGAAATTAAAATGATTATCAATCATAACATCACAGCTTTAAACACACACAACAAGTTATCTTCAGCTTCAGGTGCACAAAGTAAATCAATGGAGAAGCTTGCTTCAGGTCTTCGTATCAACCGTGCGGGCGACGATGCAGCTGGCCTTTCAATCTCTGAAAAAATGCGCGGGCAAATTCGTGGACTTGATCAAGCATCACGTAACGCACAAGACGGTATCTCATTGATTCAAACGGCTGAAGGCGCATTAAATGAAACTCACTCGATGCTGCAACGTATGCGTGAACTTGCAGTTCAAGCATCTAACGATACAAACACAACTGAAGACCGAACAGCTGTACAGGCAGAGGCAAATCAACTCGCAAAAGATATCAACCGTATTGCACGAGATACACAGTTCAATGGTCAGGATTTACTAACGAGTGCAGGTGGTCCTAACACTGATGGTACTTTTACTTTCCAAGTTGGAGCAAACGAAAGCCAACAGATTACATTGACTATTGGTAATATGACTGGTCAAACTGGCTTAGCTATAGCAACTGGTGATGATGAAACCGCTGAAGCAATTGATATTTCTTCAACTGCAGGAACTGCAACTGCAGCAATCACAACAATCAATAACGCAATTAAATCTGTATCTACAGAACGTTCTAACCTTGGGGCAAATCAAAATCGTTTGGATTACGCAATCAACAACATCAAAACGTCTTCTGAGAACCTAACAGCAGCTGAATCACGTGTTCGCGACGTTGATATGGCAAAAGAGATGATGAACCAAACGAAAAACTCAATCCTTGCTCAAGCAGCTCAAGCAATGCTTGCTCAGGCAAACCAACAACCACAAGGTGTTCTTCAGTTACTCCGTTAATCGATAAAAGAGAGAATAGGGAGTTTCCTCTCATTCTCTCTTTCTGTATGTAGTACTACTCGATACCCTTCTAAAAAAAAACACGAGGTGAAAAAATGAAGAAACATACAAAGAAATTATTATCGATCGGTTTATCTGCGGCACTTGTAGCTCCTTTAGTACTCTCTAATCAAGGTTTGGTAAATGCGGTAACCGAAAAACCGACAAAAGGACCGGTTACATTTGTAGCGGTTGATGATACAAAGGGTACAAAACTTAATGTGTTAGGAAAAACTGTTACTTTAACAAAACTCGATCAACAAACGGGTTCGCTTGAGAGTGTTGAGACTGCTTGGAATACTTTAGGGAATGCTAACTTATCAGATAAAGGTGAAGTTGCCTTTACAGATGTAGCTGCCGGAAAGTACGCATTAACATTGAAGTTAGACAGTAAGACAAATGTCACACGCTTCTTAAGTTACACACCTAAAACTAGTGTAACAAAGACAAGTGTAGTTGTTCCGACGTTAGATGAATCGGGCAAATTGGACCGTAAAGTTTCTGGAACGATTAGTGGTAAACTTAAAGAAGAAGCAGTTACAAAAGTAGCGATTGTTGGAAAAGATACAACTTGGACAACCGTTACTGATGCAACAGGGTATTTTTCGATTGCTCTTCCGGTAGGAACATATGATGTTATCGTACTTGGAAATGACACTGAAGGTGAAGACGATAAACGCAATGAGGTGTATAAAGCGATTAAAGTCGTAGCTGGTCAAAGTTCTACACCTTTAGATGAAATGTCTGCAGGAGTTAAATGGGGTGCGGATGCTAATAAACTAGGATTTACAGAATTAAAAACATCTACAAAATCAGATGCGGTTTCTACTTTTACAAATGCTTCGAAAGAATATAAAGGCACTCTAAGTGCAGCTGGTAAAGTAAATGCATATGTTTTAGATGACAAAGGTAATACCGATAAAGCCGACGATGTATATACTCTAATTGGTGAAGGTATCGCGAAGTATGATAGTAGAACTAAAGTTGCACCGTTCTCTATCAAATTAGCAAGCGCACAACCAGGGAAAAAAGTTGTCATCGTTGCTGAAGATGAGGCTTTGAACCGTTATACGAAAGAGTATACATTTACTGATATTGATCCATCTGTAAAACCAGACTCAACTAAAAATGAGATTGGACAGCCGATCGAATTGACGTTTACAGATGCTTCAAAATCATATGGAGTATCATCAAAACTAGCAATTACAGCAGTTGATAAAAATGATAATGCAGAAATACCAACGAAAGTTACTCTTAAGGAGAAAACTTCAACAGCAGCAAATGATTTTAGTATTTCTAATGGTAAAATCGTAATCAATTCTTCGTTCTTCATTAACAAATTTAAAGCAAAAGCTTCTGATTATACATTTGTTATCTCAGGACAAAACGGATTCAAGGATCAGACTGTTGATCAATCAATTGTTGCTTCAACGACAGCAGCTGCAGCTCTCTCAGTAAAAGCTGAAGCTGGAAGTGCTTCTGGAACAACAAAATTAACAGTTTCTAAAGCTTCGGGAAATACTCTGAAAATCGATGTTCTATCAACTGCTCCGACTGCTCCAAAAGCATATTCGTCGTTTACTGGTGGTACAGAGTATACATCGGGATCAGATATTACTGGTGTGGATAAAACGTCAAAAAAATATGTGGCTGTATACGAATTGAATGCGGAAAAGCAAGTAGTGAAATTTAAACTATTGACTTTAACAGCGACTCAAATCAAACAATAATTAATTAACGTTAACGTTGACTTTGAACTGCTCCCTGTCAAG
>NZ_DGYQ01000040.1:0-102996 GCF_002396765.1 Exiguobacterium sp. UBA5002 | reverse complement strand
CTTTTTGGGGAGCATATCATAAGTCAAAGGAAGAACAGTTTTTGTTATGATAAGCAGAGAACTAAAAAATCTATAATGATTTGGAGTGAAACATAAAAAATGAAAAAACAAGTTCAAGTCGTAGGTGCTGTCATTCGCAACGATCATAATGAAATATTGTGTGCACTTCGTAGTAGCCAAATGTCATTGCCCAACTTATGGGAGTTTCCTGGTGGAAAAATTGAGTTACATGAAACGCCATCACAGTCGTTAGTTCGTGAAATCAATGAAGAATTAAAATGTAATATTAAGGTCAAGCAACCAATCGAAAAAACGACTTACGAGTACGATGCTATTATTGTTACATTGCATACGTTTGAAGCTGAAATCGTAACAGGAGAACCGATTGCCGTAGAACATGCAGAGCTTCGCTGGGTGGCTGTTTCAGACCTTGATCAGCTTGAATGGGCTCCTGCCGATATACCTGCAGTTGAGTACATCAAGAAAGAGTTTGCCACTCCTTAAACAGTTCAATTGATAGTGGAGAATGAAGTGACCAAGTCACACTAATCGGTTTAGAACCTGTACTTTGAAGATGCTTTAACTGGCCAAAGTATGTGAACGGTAGCGTTTTTCCTTGTTCTTTATCTGCTTTACGCATAAACAAATGAATACGAATTCCTTCGCTCTTATGGTTTTGATATAAAGTACCCGCTTTACCTGTAGCAGTTGCATTACTTTGAGACTGCCAATGGAAACGATATTGATCTAAGAAATAATCGTTATATTTCAGTTGCTCATCAATGGCTTCATCTTTGTGTAAATTCACAAATAAAATGTAGTCGTTACCAGCTTGAGCTACACCTTCACGCCAAGAACCTTCCTGACTTGATGAACATAGAAGACGTTGGATAACGGAACGATTGTATGTTTGATGTAATAGAAACGCCTGGTCTTCGATCAACCAATTAATTCGATCTGGTAGTTGATGAAATGCAAGTAGACCTGCTTGGATAAAATGCATCATATATGAACGCAATTCAGTTGATTGTTGAAGTGCTTGGACGACTGTATTTGAAAAGCGATAGTGCTCTTCTGATACAGCATCTAGTAATTGAATACGATCATTTTTTAACGCAGTAGACCAGCGTTTAAATAGATGATGAATAATAGGGCGCTTTGAAAAAGAATGATTCGTCGATAAGGCAAATTCTTTGAAAACTTCTTGTTCAATATCTTGTACTGAAGCAGAAGGATGACGCAGTAACTGTTTTAAAATCAGTAAGCTGAAAGGCTCACGAATTGGGAATAGTCCTTCGAGCTGTTCAACAATTTTGCGTGTAGTATCATCTTGCAGTAAACATAGTTCTTCATCGGTAGCATGTTTTTCAAGTTGTTTAAGACGTAATGTACTTCTCCACTGCTGAACAATATTTTCAATAGCTGGTGCGTCTTTGTGCGTAACTAAATCATTTAAACTCGGAGGATTTCCGATCATACGTGTCAATCGTTGATAACTTTCACGAAGCCGTTTGCTAGCTGAAAACTCTATTTTTTTCATTTGTTCAATAATAAATCTTTCTGTAATTGAATCCAGAATAGCTAAAGATCCTTCGGGTAGAATCGGAAAATGTTGTTTTACAGCAGTAGCAATTTTATAACGATCAATAGAATGAAACGATTGTTGACCAGATAACACAAGTGGTGCAACAAAAGCTTTTTGACTATTTCCGATAAAATCTAAAATCGTAACAAATTCTTTTGAGCTGTGTTTACGTAAGCCTCGACCCAATTGTTGAATAAAAATAGTAGGGGATTCCGTTGGACGTAAAAATAGCATTAGATTGACTTTTGGAATATCGACTCCTTCGTTAAATAAGTCAACGGTAAAAATATATTGCAGTGGGTCTTGATCATCCTCTAGTCGGCGAATGGCTTCTTCGCGTGCTTCTTCGGACTGTTTACTTGTAACAGCCATTGCTTCAATCTGATGTCGTTTAAATTCCTTCTCCATAAACTCTGCATGATTGATATTGACACAGAATCCTAATCCAACCGCCTGATTACCACTGAACCCAAATTTACGAATCATTTCAACAATATAATCTGTTCGCGTTGAGCGTTCGAGTGCAACAACCAGATCCTGTTCTACATAAAAGCCGTTTTGTTGAGGAATAAGAGAATAATCAATCGATTCATCATCTTGAATGCCAAAGTAATGGAATGGTGAAAGTAAATCTTGTGCTAAGGCATCATACAGACGAACTTCGTAAGCAATATTATAGTCAACAAGCCGGAAGATATTTTGACCATCCATACGCTCTGGTGTTGCTGTTACTCCAAGCAAAAATTGAGGCGTAAAATAGTCAAGAATGTTTTGGTAAGAAGCAGATGAAGCGTGATGGAATTCATCAATAATGATGTAGTCAAACGCATCCCGTAAAAATTGATTAAGGTGAACCTCTTTTGAAAGTGTTTGAACGGTAGCAAAGGTAAATTGTGCATCTTGAATTTGTTGTGATCCTGAATATCTACCAAATGTATAATTTTCATTTGAAAAAACTTGTTTAAATGTATGCTCAGCTTGTGATAGTAATTTTCCACGATGTGCAACAAATAATACTTTTTTAGCCTGAGTTTGACGGACATCAAATGCTGCTAAATACGTTTTTCCAGTTCCAGTTGCCGCAATGACCATTGCTTTTGTTTCTTTTCGCTCGCGTAAACGATCCAGTTCTTCTAAAGCCGGAATCTGCATGAGGTTCGGTTCAATAACGTTGTAATCGACAGCGGATTCGGCAATTGTATCGCGGATAGAAAATGATTTTATAGGTGGGGTTTCTTGTTGGTACTGTTCGTATTGAAGTAATAATTCTTCTGTACAAATAGTCGCTTCTGGGCTGTTCCAAAGTTGTTCAAATAAGTTTTTCGCTTGAGTGACTAATGTTGTGACGGGTGTAGAAGGTATACGAATATTCCATTCCATACCGTGCGTTAAAGCCGACTTTGATAAATTAGAGGACCCAACAATAGCACTATCCAACTGATCAGGACGAGAAAATAAATAGGCTTTCGGATGGAACGCATGATTTTTTTTTATCGGTTCATAAATTTTTACTTCAATATTTCTGAATTCCATCAACTGTCGGATAGCCTTCGCTTCTGTAATATTCATATAAAATGAAGTCAAAATGCGGATTGATTTGCTTTGAGCTTCTGCTTCCTTCAAAGCTGGGACAAGCGTCTGTACTCCAGAATGACGTGTAAAACTCACCATCCAATCGGCAGCAGATGCTGTCCATAATTCTTGACTAATATGATGCAATAACTGTTCTTGTTCCAGTTGGCCAGGAGCAATGAGTTCCCAAGCACGCAAAGAATTTTTATATTGTGTAGGTAAAGCATGTGTTGTGCTAGTAGTGAGTTCACGATGAAGTGGCAAGTCGATCAGAGGTTGATTTAAATGCATGAGCCATTCATTGACCGTTTCAACCATTTGATCAGGTTTATCTTGTTTTTGGAAATGGTCTAAAGATTGATACAGTACTTGATTGAGGTGTGTAAGTAATTCTGTTGTGTAGTCATGTGCTGGTACAGATACACTTATTGCATCGGATTGTGAGTTAGTTTCAGTTGAAGAACGTAATGTTTCATAATAAGACATGGTTATCCTCCGAATAATAGTAAATGGTATTTAGAATGATTAAATCATCAATAATATACCAATAATTAGACAAATAAAGTAAAAAATCATCGTTCAACTAAAAAGTTAAACGATGATTTTTGTTTGTTAATTTGAGATTCTCTCTACCACAGCCTCAAGCGATACTTTGACATTACCAGCCAGTGCCCGCGTAATCATACACGAACCTTCTGCTTTTTCAGCGAGACGTTGCGCCTTCTCCACATCACGATCCGACAGATCGGCTGGTAATAAGAGTTTCGGACGATGAATGATCGCATCGTATGTGAAGACGCCGTTCGTGACATCAACGATGCCTTCAGATTCCATCGTTAAGGAGACTTTTGGGATGTTACTACGCTCAAGCATTGCGGCAAGCGTGATGATATAGCATGTAGCAGCTGCCCCAAGCAACATCTCATCTGGATTCGTGCCAACCCCTGGACCATCCATAGCGTCCGGAATTGAAATTTTTGTTTTTAACTCACCTGTCTCGATCTGACCGACATCATTGCGATTTCCCGGCCAGTCTGCAGTTAAATGAAAATGGTGCTTCATGATCAATCGCCTCCATGCCTCCATCATACGAAGTTCAGCATGATTTTTCGCCTATTCTGCTCATGTGCATAAGAAGAGAACGATCAGCTAAAAATTTGGTCGATTTTTTCGATATCCTCTTGCGATAACTGAACGTCTAACGTACGCAACGTATCTGTCACCTGATCCGGGCGTTTCGCACCAGGAATGATAGCATCGATGCCATCTTGTGCCAAATACCAGGCGAGTACGACGTGTGCGACTTCCGCATCGTGTGCGTCTGCGATCGGACGCAGTTGATCGACTTTTGCGAGGTTTTGTTCAAAGACGTCTTTTTGGAACAACGGGTCGTTTTTTCGTAAATCATCAAACGTCGTCTCTTTCGTATATTTCCCTGCCAATAATCCAGCGGCGAGTGGGAAGTACGGAACGAAGGACATGCCGTTCTCAACGATGTATGGAAGTAACTCTTTTTCTGCATCCCGTTTAAACAGATTGTATTCTCCTTGATAGACGTCGACATGTCCGTCCTTGTTCGCTTCCTTCAGTTGTTCGAGTGAAAAATTCGAGACACCAATCGCGCGAATCTTTCCTTCTTTTTTCAGTTCAGCAAGTGCAGCGACGGCTTCATCCTTCGGTGTCGATTCATCTGGGAAATGGATGTAATATAAATCGATATAGTCTGTTTTAAGACGTTTTAAACTATCTTCGACCGATTGACGGAGAAAGTCAGGTGAGTTGTTCATGACGACGTTTCCGTCAACGAACTGATGCGCACCTTTCGTCGCGAGGACGACATCTTCTCGAGCGACCGTGTCGTGCCAGACTTCACCGACGAGTTCCTCCGAACGTTCTGGTCCGTAGATGAAAGCTGTGTCGAGGAAATTGATCCCTTGCTGTAACGCGACACGAACGAGATCGCGTCCGGCTTGCTCATCAAGATTTGGATACAAGTTGTGTCCACCGACAGCATTCGTACCGAGACCGATGGGGTGAACGAATAGGTTAGATTGACCGAGTTGAACATGTTTTGTCATGAAAATGACCTCCTTAAACGATATCGAGTGGTTCTTTTTTTGTTGGTGCTGGGAACGCTTGATCAAGTGCAGCTAGCTCTTCTTTTGTTAAATTCAAAAGTGCGGCGCGACCGTTGGCTTCGACATGATGTGCTTGTCCGGCTTTAGGAATTGCGATGACGTCACCTTCACGCATCGCCCAAGCAAGTAAGATCTGTGCCGGTTCAACACCATGTGTCTCAGCGAGTTCCTCGACGGTCGGATGATTCAGGAGTTGATCACGCAGTGAACCACTTTCAGCTAGTGGGCAATACGCCATTACTGGAATACCATGTTCGCGTAGTAACGGGAGCAGTTCATACTCAATTCCGCGTGAGCCGAGGTGATAGAGTACCTGATTGACAGCACACTGATCACCGTTCGGTAATGCTAACAGTTCTTTCATGTCTGATACGTCAAAGTTCGATACACCCCAACGGCGAATCTTGCCTTCTTGTTTTAAGGCTTCCAGTCCTTCAACGGTTTTCTTAAGTGGAATGTCGCCACGCCAGTGAAGAAGATAGAGATCAAGATAATCCGTACCGAGACGTTCAAGCGATTTGGAACAAGCTTTTTTTAACGCTTCCCCACCAGCGTGATGCGGATAGACTTTCGAGACAAGAAAGACTTCTTCGCGTCGATCAGCGATCGCGTCACGAATTAATTCTTCAGAAGCACCTTCCCCGTACATTTCTGCCGTATCGATGAGTTCCATCCCGCTGTCGAGACCGACGCGGAGTGCTTCGATTTCAGCTTCATGTTTCTCCGATTCTTCTCCCATCCGCCATGTGCCTTGTCCAAGTGCCCGAACGTGCGTCTGATCGGGAAACGTCACTGTTTTTTGCTTTAATGCAGCAAGTATTAGCGTCTTTTCTGTTGCGTTCATCGAATTCCTCCTTTAAGTAGAGAGACAATAGTAGGGTTTACCACGCGAACTCTGAACAAAAACGTCTTCTTCAAGAGAAAGAGACGTCACCAATGCTCAAATAAGGGACCATGATCGCCGAGGACGGGATCTTTTTTGGGACGCATTACCTGGCGGATACGCTGAAGGTTTTCCGGGCGTTCACTTGTTTGCCCGGTCAACGTATCGTAGTCTTGACCATTCGGATAGGCACCGATCACACGGAAGTGTCGACTTGTATCAAGCGCTTTGTGTCCTGTGCCTGCAGGAAGTAAGAGAACGTCTCCACTCGTCAAGGTGAAGGTCTTACCGAGTGGACCACCGAGTTGGACAGTCGCATGTCCTTCGAGGATACCAATCACTTCATGGGCGATGCTATGATAATGATGAAAATCAAAAATGCCATCTACCCAGCTATTGCGCCAGTCATGTGAATGGAAAGTCTGTTCGATGCGTGACGGTTCTTCAAATGCATGCCGATAAATCAACACCGGAAAATTAGGGTTATTCGGAATATGTCCGTCATCCTCAAAGTAAAATACCTCAACACGCATCTTCGTTGCTCCCTTCTCTGATGTGGTACAAAGTAATAATTCCCTCTATAAATACCCGTAATTAAATATCATCAATCGTCCGAGCATCTTTATGGCGTAACGAATCGGGAGGTGCTACGATGCTTAAGTTAACGAAATTACAAAGGAGGCTTTCCGATGATCGCCATCGAAGCAAAGTTAGAAGTACAACCCGCAAAACGAGAAGAATTTTTAGCAGCAACTAAAACATTAGTAGAAGGATCGCGTGCTGAAGCTGGAAACATCAGCTACGATCTGTTCCAAAGTACAGAAGACGAAAATGTCTTCATGATGATTGAAAAATGGGAAGACCAAGCTGCGATCGAAGCTCATAACACAAGTGCTCATTTCGGACAATTCGTTGCATTTGCTCAAACAGCTCTTGCTAAACCATTGGATGTTCAATCATTCCAAGCATAATCATAAGAGATTGACGTAACACATAAGGAAGGTATTCGGGGTTCATGGCCTAGAATACCTTCCTTTTTTGTTTCATGCGACACGGTTGATCAAAGCCTCTACTTTTAACGAAACTTTAAGTTAGCAGTATTCCACTTTTCTTTTACAATCATATGACATTTCATTGAAACTGTTAGTTTTTCCCTGATTAGGGCATTATTCTTATAAAGACACGAAAAGGAGGCCTTTATCATGAATGATCGAACAGATGCCACACAGTCGAAGCAATCATTCTTCAAGATGCCTCATACATATGCCATCATCATGGCGATTCTCATTATTTCAGTCATCTTGACGTACACGCTTCCAGCAGGACAATTCGACCGTGAAAAACAGGATGGTCAGACCGTCGTTATCGATGGTACCTATCGCGCGGTGGAGTCTGCACCCGTCAATTTCTTTGGTTTATTCGAAGCGATCCCGAAAGGAATGGAAGCAGGCGCTGCGATCATCTTTTACATTTTCTTAGTCGGTGGTGTCTTTGGCATCATTCGTCAAACGGGTGCCATTGAAGCGGGAATCAATCAATTGATTCGTCGGTTTGGTCAAAAGGGACACATCATGATTCCGATGACGATGTTCGTCTTTTCGATTGCCGGAGCAACAATCGGGATGGCAGAGGAAACAATTATCTTTGTACCGATTGGTATCATGCTCGCGCGTGCACTCGGTTATGACGCGATGACAGGAGCTGCAATCGTTAGTTTAGGAGCGGCGGTTGGTTTTGCTGGCGGGATGCTGAATCCGTTTACGGTAGGTGTTGCTCAATCGATCGCGGAAGTTCCACTCTTTAGCGGTTTTGGTTATCGAACCGCCGTTTATATCGTTTTCTTAGTCGTAACGATTCTTTATGTCATGACTTACGCACGGAAAGTCAAACAGGATCCAACGCGTAGCCTCGTTTATGATCTCGAACAACGTCGTGCGGAAGAAGCAGCAACGACGATTTCACGCTTTTCGAAACGTCATGCTTTTGTTTTACTGATTTTGATCGGTGGAATCACGCTCAACGTCATCGGAATTTTCGAGTGGGGCTGGTATTTGACGGAACTGACAGCCTCGTTCTTGATCATTGGACTGATTGCTGGGATCATCACACTCGGTGTGAACGGTACTTTTGAGAGTCTGATTGACGGGGCGAAAGCCGTGACGTTCGGTGCATTGATCGTTGGCTTTGCCCGTGCCATTGTCGTCATTCTTGAAGAAGGTCGTGTCATTGACACGGTCATTTACGGCTTATCGAATGCCGTAGGACATTTACCAACGTTCTTCGCTGTCATCGGAATGTACATCGTACAACTGATCACGAATTTCTTCATTCCATCGGGGAGCGGGCAAGCCGCGACAACGATGCCAATCATGGCACCTTTATCTGACTTACTCGGTATCGAGCGTCAAGTAGCTGTTTTAGCATTTCAATACGGAGATGGATTGACGAACATGATTTTTCCGACAAGTGCGCATTTGATGGCGTTTCTTGCGATCGCAGGCATTCCGTATGAGCAATGGTTACGTTTCGTCTGGAAACTCTTCGCGATTTGGATTGCTTTAGCATGTGCCGCCTTATTACTTGCTGTGACGCTAGGTATTCAATGAAGTCGACCTTTCGGACATCTGTCCGGAAGGTTTTTCTGTTGCAGGAATCGGGAAGCGTTATCACGAACGGGTAGAGAAGTGACTAAAGGGGGAACTGAAGTGACATATTCAATCGTTGGTTATTGCGAGAAAGAACAAGCATGGGGTGTTGCTGTCCAATCGAAATTTTTAGCTGTTGGGAGTGCTGTTCCGTTTGCGAAAGCGGGAGTAGGTGCTGTAGCGACACAATCATTTGCAAACACGACGTATGGCCCTGAAGGATTACGAATGATCGAACAAGGTGCTTCAGCGGACGAAGTGTTGCGTCGATTGACGGAAGCAGATGAAGGACGAGCGGATCGTCAAGTGGGAATCATTGATGCGAATGGCAAGAGTGCGACATTCACGGGAGAGGGATGTAACGACTGGGCAGGCGGTATTGCCGGGAAACACTTTGCAGCGCAAGGGAATATTCTTGTAGACGGTAACACGGTAAAAGAGATGGCACGTGTCTTTGAATCAACACAAGGTCCGCTCGCAGAACGTTTGTTGCGTGCGTTAGCAGCTGGTCAAGCAGCAGGCGGGGATTCACGCGGAATGCAATCAGCGGCACTCCTCGTCGTCAAGGAGGGTGGCGGATACGGTGGATTCAACGACCGATATATTGATTTACGCGTTGACGATCATCCGAGTCCGATTGAAGAGCTCGAACGCATCTATCAACTGCATACACTTTATTTGCAACCGAGTAAGCCGGAAGAAATCAAGCCAATCGATGATGCCTTAGAGTCAGAGTTGATGGATAAATTATTAGCGCTCGGCTACCGGGGTGATTTCGAAGACGCGTTCCGGACGTATCTGCATACGGAAAACTTCGAGATGCGCGAACAAGCGGATCGTTCGATTGATACACGTGTTCTCGCGTATATTCGAGCACAATGAAAAAATGACAGGATGGACCGCGGTCCATCCTGTCATTTTTTTCATACTTGTGTCGACTGGGCGCGAATCGG
This sequence comes from Exiguobacterium sp. UBA5002, assembly GCF_002396765.1. Lineage (NCBI taxonomy): Bacteria > Bacillati > Bacillota > Bacilli > Caryophanales > Exiguobacterium > Exiguobacterium sp. UBA5002. The sequence goes on along the minus strand of NZ_DGYQ01000040.1, from coordinate 93,220 downwards.
TACTTTGAATCCGGTCGCGATGAACCGTTCCATTTCCGGTTCCGATTTAGCGTTTAAGCCAACTGTTCCGTCTCCTTTTAATGCCACGTTCGTCAGCTTGACACGCGTGATGTCTGGACCGATCGTAATTCCGTGTTTAGCGGAATCCTCAATGCGGATATCACGAAGGCGCACGTCCTCAGCCCCGTTTTCTCCACCAAAGATTTGAATATCCGTTTTCGCTTGACGGAATCCGCTCATCTTCAACTGACTGAGCGTGACGTTTCGTGCCTTATATTGAATTCCGATCATCGGTTGTTCTTGATAGTCATAATATGGATCACCGAGCACCGTAAAATCATGTATGACGACATTACGATAAGCGGAAACGACGAGCGCACGCGGTTTTGAATTCGCATAGAGTTCTGTATATTTAGGAGTCTGAGCAATCAAACGCGTTGCGATGATATTATAAGCCGTCTGAGACGTCGGATCAGTCGCTTGATGGTGACCGATGTGTCGGAAGTTAAAGGCGCGATGATCATCAATCGATAGGTGCCCGACGATTTTGACGGTCGAGGCAGCAGAAGAGGTTGCATGTGCCTTAATCTCAAGTCCACCGAAACAACGACTTGTTGCGTTGTTGAACAACCAAACGTCGCGTGATCCATCATCGATTTCAATACCATTTGAATTCGAGAAACCTTCTGCATGAGCACGTCCACTTGGGTCATGCATGAAACAGTTCGAGATGAAGAGATGATCACTATGATGCGTCGTAATCCCGTCATCGCCGAATCCAGAACCGATCAATCCATCGAACCAGATGAATGAACTACTTAAATTTGCTCGAGCTCCATCTCCGTTGTAATTGTAATATGGTGTCGATATATCAAAACAGTGAAGTCCCGGGTTGACGGCCTCAACATCAAAGACCCAACCATAGGTGACATGCGCATACGTAAGACAACTGGAGTGGTTGCCCCATGTGCTACTTTTTTTCGCGTCACCGATGCGTTTAATGTTCCAATCAAGCGTCATTTTCTCGACGAGTAGATGATGATTACCGAGAAGATAATTTTGATTCGTCACGAGACGTCGTCCTTTTGGTGCCTCATCGTGCATCTTTAAAATTGTCTTCCCTTTTCCGGCTCCTGTTAAAATCGTATAACTAGGCAAACGAATCCCTCGAACGATATACGTACCGGCTGGGACATGGACTTGTCGATGTCCATCACCGAGTGCGTCGATGAACGCTTGTGTATCATCCGTCTGTCCATCACCGACTGCGCCAAAAGCAGTGACATCGACAGTTTCGACATCGCTGATCAAACGTTCGAACTCATGATTGAGACGACCGAACCAACTTGGTCGAATCTCATCGCGTGGTGTCACGAAAGCGGGTGTCAGCGGTAGAATATGTTTATCACGGTTCGTCAAAAATAATGGCGAGATCATCGAACGAAGCGTTCGACTGAGGTTAGGATTGCGTCGTGGTGCGACGAATGGACTATCGTGTAGCAGTTGTTCCGCTTGTCGAACTGCTTGTTCGTTGGTTGACGTTTCAACGTATTCCTGAATCAACGCCGCATTTTGATACGGATCATGCGTGTGATCGAGTTTTAACATGAAATGGTTCCCCTCTCTGAATAGGTCTGTTTACCTTTTCCCCTCTCCTTACACAATCATTCCTCGTTTCAATACATCCATAAAAATACACAAAAATTTTTAAAATGGATTATAATGGATGTCAAAAGAGGAGGATCTTCTGATGTCACTTCGCAAACGACTCGTAATTGGTATCGGCCTGATTTTGATAATCTTAGGGATCGGTAAGCCACTGACGGAAGCGGCTGTTCAAGCATTGAAGCCAAAAGCTGTTCAGACGTCGGGATTCAAAACGAATGGATCGTGTAAACCGAATTGCAAGAAAAAAGGCGAATTGTTAAACATTCGATTTCTTTCGTGGTTACCTAAAAAGAAAATGAAGAATGATGAAGATTTACGTGTTTGGGACACGAATGAAAAGCCGAAGAAGCAGAAAGGCCTCAAACCGAAAAAGAAAAAGAATAAGATATTCACTATAGGGGTTGAAAATGCTGAGCGCGGTACGAACGAAAAAGGGGGATCGTCCTCATCGATCTTACTGATGAGCTTGCTTGTTTTACCTCTAGTCATCATAAGCTATATCGTTTGGCGAAAACGTCGAAAGACCAAGAAGCAGGACGAGGAATCGATCAGAGCCGACATCCCGTTACAGCCCTTAGCCAACGACTTTGTTTTAACTGAGAATCCGGTCGAGCTACCAGATGTCTGGATTCGCAAACAGCTTATCCAGTTCAATCAGATTCTCCCGGTCCGTTTACAGCGACATGATACAGAAACACTTCAGGAATGGTGCCTGCGGATCGGATTCAAACCGTCACATATCCTAATAAAAGCCTACCTCTTAGAACGCTACACAGAACGAACTGCTACGATATCGGAGATGGACAAGCCAACGATTCAGGGAGAATTTGGTGCCTTTGTCCATCAGTTTGATTGAAACCTTTTGAAAGGAATGACGTAAATGGAACAGGAAAGGGGAGATGATGATGTACCTAGCAGATGCCGTGAAATTAAAGAGTATTTTGAGGAAACAACTCGATCAGCTAATCGAAGAAATGGAGCGCGTCGCGTTCATTGATTTAGAAAAGGGAGAAGCACTCCCGACGCAACAAGGACGAACGATAACTGACGTAGAAGCCGCAATGGACATTGTGCGTTACGACATGCGGGTCTTAGATCGTCTCGTTTATGCAGCAAATTTAAACACCGTGATCGCGACGGATGAAGGAGACATGCCGCTCGTCGAAGCGATCGAGTGGGCTACCCAATTGCGGGCGAAGGCACAAAATTACCAGATGCTTGCGAGTCGACCGAAACGTGAGTTCCAATACGGATTCGAAGGGACGACGGTCATTCGCCATGCCTTGTTTGATCCTGATACTTATCGCCTAAAGGCGGAGGAAGTGGAGCGACAAGCGCACAAAGTATCAAATGCGATTAATGCCGCGAACTACCAGACGACGATCGATTTTGATGGTGGACGTTATATGTAACTCCTTGGCGTGGTGAGACTCCACGTCAAGGGGAGGGGACGGACCTCAATTTTCCTCTGTGGAGAAGAAATGGCGACGGCAAACCGATGACCACGAACCATTGACAGATTGACCTGTTACCTTTGACCACCTATGGAACCCTGATGCTTTTTCCGTCCCCGCTCCCTGCCGTTTCTTTGAGAAACGGCAGGGATTTTTAGTGTGTCGATGGAAACAACAGGGTATAGAGAAGCACAAGCGAAAGGAGAGAGATCATGGAACACACTTTTTCAGCATTCGTCGTTCGAGAAGTCGATGGATCATACGAGGGGAATATCGAGACAAAGCACGTCGATGATTTACCAGAAGGAGACGTCCTGATTCGTGTCACGCACTCATGCGTCAATTATAAGGATGCTTTATCGATGTCGGGTAATCGTGGGGTGACGAAATCCTATCCGCATACCCCGGGCGTTGACGCAGCAGGATTCATCGAACAAACGACTGATGAACGATTTCACATCGGTCAAGCCGTCGTCGTCAATGGCTTTGATTTCGGGATGAACACTTCAGGCGGATTTCAAGAATACATACGTGTACCAGCCGATTGGGTGACGCTACTTCCAGAATCCATTCGTCCATTAGAAGCGATGCAATATGGAACGGCCGGATTGACGGCAGCACAATCGGTTGATGAATTGTCACGAATCGTCTCGAAGGATGCAGGACCGATCCTCGTGACGGGAGCGACGGGTGGTGTTGGTACGATCGCGATTTCTTTACTGATTCGATTAGGATACACGGTTCATGCCGTGACCGGAAAACGAGTAGAACAAGAACGATTGCTCAAAAAGGGAGTGGCTGAGGTACTAGACCGCACGACATTCCTAGAAGAAACCGATCGTCCTCTAAAAAAAGGGCTTTATGCCGGTGTTATTGATACGGTAGGAGGACCATTGCTCGCGTCCGTCATTCGCTTCGTGCAATATGGTGGTGTCGTCACGACGTGTGGTAACGTCGGTGGGGCAGAGATGACATTGACAGTCTATCCCTTCATCTTACGCGGTGTCCGCTTGATTGGAATCGATGCGGTGCAAACACCAATCGCCTATCGCGAAGAGCTATGGCAACGTTTAGCGAGTGACTGGCAGGTCGATCTTGCGTCAGAAGTCGCTATCAAAACACTAAACGATTTACCTGAAATTACAGAAGCCTTGCTGACTTCACGTCATCGTGGTCGAACTGTCATCGAAATTTAAATATTTCGAGTAAACATTGGTGGTATAGTGGGGAAAAACTGTGTCGACTTTTCAGGAGGAACCATACATGAGTGAACACCAACAAGAACGACAGTCTCGACAAGAACGACGGAAACAGAAACGCAATCGCCGGGGGATTGCGTTTGGCGGTATTTTAGCAACGCTATTCATCGTAGGTGGCTGGTTGTATATGTTGACGAATAACGATGCCTCTCAAGCAACATCGACGCTTGAGAAGCCGAAAACGACGGATCAAGCAACGAAAAACGAAAAGTCGAAGAAAGAGACAGCCTCGACAAAGGATCCAAAAGAAGCGAAAAAAGAGAAGAAGAAATCAAAGAAAAAGGCGGCAGAGTATGCGCAAGCAGCTTGGGTGACACGTCCGTTCGCGAACGTCTATCGCGATGCAAGCCGAAGTAGTGTCATCTATAAAGCAGATTTAGGTGATGTCTATGAGGTATTGGATGCAAAAGACGGAATGGTCCACTTGAAACTCAACGATAGTATCGAAGGGTATTTGCCTGAGACCGATGTCCGATTAGAAGCACCAAAAGGAACATCAGATAAAGCAGTCCTTACGGCACTCTCACAAGCAGTTGCCAACCAACCGATTGATAAGCCGGAGCAGTATCTCGGAAAACCAATTGCTGACTTCGAAGCAAAATATGGTGTTGTTGGTAATACGCAACAGGACGCGGTCAATACCTATTACTTCTCGAACGCCGGATACCTGCTCGTCGTCTCGGACGGAATCATTGAAGCGATCGACTGGACGAATGCCTCAACGAACGCCTTGTCGACACTGGGTGAACCCGTCGTCGATACGAGCTATGGTACGTGGTACGAGGGAGAATCCTTACAACTAAAAGTGTTCCCGGATAACGGAAAGATGCGTTTACGTCTTGCGCGTGATCCTGGACAAGAATGAATGAACGGCGGATTTGCTTCAAGCGAATTCGTCTTTTTTTGCGCAAAAAACCTCCCGAGTCCGACACTCGGGAGGAAATATGAAAATCCTTTGGGAGGAGATTTTCTTAGTAGACGCCTACTGCATCAAATGATTTCGCTGCAGCTGTTGCTTCTGCACTTGTTGAACCGTAAAGGTCTTTCGCCGATTGAACGACTGCTGCACGGAGTGAGCTGAAGTTCGAGTTCGGAGTCAAGTACACGTTGAGAGCACGGTAGTAGATCGCACCGAGTTTCGGTACACCGATTCCTGTGACAGATACGTTGTAGAACGTTCCACCGTTACCGAGGAGGTAAGCGGCTTTGTTGATGATACCAGAGTTGATGTGGACACCACCGTTATCTTGTGTACCTGTGTAACGTTTAGAGTAGTGATCTGGATCACCGTAAGCAGCTGGGTTCGACATCGAACGGAGTGCGTCACCATTGACTCCAGGTGTGTAGATGTCTTCTCCTACGAGCCAGTCGAAGTTCGATCCGACTGTATACTCAGCTACTGTACCCATGATATCTGAGACGGCTTCGTTGATCGCACCAGATTCGTTTTGGTACACGAGACCAGCTGTGTATTCTGTGACAGCGTGTGTCAATTCGTGAGCGACGACGTCAAGTGCGCCTGAAAGTGCGACGAATGTCGTGCCATCTCCGTCACCATAGACCATCTTCGTGCCATCCCAGAATGCGTTGTTGTAGTTCGTTGAATAGTGGACCGTTGAGTTCAAGCGTGCACCAGCGTTGTCGTAACTGTTACGACCATATGTGTTTTTATAGAAGTCATATGTTTTTGCAGCGTTGACGTGTGCACTGACAGCAGCGCGGTCATATGTCGCGTTGAAGACGTTATCTGCATCTGCCCAGAGTGTTCCCGGGAGTGATGTCCGGTTTTTCGCGTCGTATGTGTAGACACCTTTTCCACGCGTCGTATCTTGAAGATAGTATTTCCCAGCACTCAACGTCGTGTTGAACGTTGCGCTTGTGCCAAGTACTGTCGTACCTGTTGCGTGAGCGAGTTGGTCGAACTTGTTAAGTACTTTACCTGAGTTTGCATCGATGAAGTATGTCCAACGTGATGGCTCTTTGCCTGCGAGGACCGTCGATGTAACTTTGTATGCATAGACAGCATCATCTTTTACTGGATAGATGACGAGTTCTGCTTTTGGAGCGACTTCGAATTTAGAAGCCTTGATTGCTTTTTGATAAAGTTTGATGGCTTTCTTTTCAGAGAGCGTTGCTTTTTTCGCGAGACCTGGTTTTCCTTTGACGTTGATTGCATCGTTTACGACTGCTTTCAAAGTACCGTCTTTCGCGACGTTCCCGACGACGACACTACCAAAGACAGGGACGCCATCCACTTCTTGTTGGAGACGTACGATCTGTGAAGATCCGTCTTTTTCGACGTTCTGAACAGCAAAGTCACCTTTTTTGTTCACGAAATCTTTAACGATCGTTGCAGCTGGTTCTGACGAAGCTTTCGTGAGCTTACCAGACTGAAGACCTTCTGCACCTACTACCGTAGGAACAACAAGTACACTTGCGACAAGCGATGTAGCGAGAAACTTTTTCAAAATAAATCGCCTCCTTGTTTGGGTTGAGTCTAACTATGCCAAAGAATTAGAGAAGCGAGAATAAGTCATTCGAATTAAATAGAATTTTCTGAATATAGTCCGTAGTACCTGGACTGAATTATTAAGTGTAAAAGATATTTCAAGACAAAAAAAGAACCATTCAAGAGAATGGTTCAGCGAATACGTTGGTAGAGATGATGGACGTCATCTCGTGTCTCATCAATCTTAAAGTCATGTGGATCAAGCTCGATTCCTTGTTTTGAAGCGAAGCGTTGAATTTTCTCGAATGATTTCCAAATTTCGATATCCGGTCCTTCGTGCTTCCAAAAGACATAACGCGCAGCAGGAATCCGATGCCCTTTCATACCTTTAGGAATCTGTTCAAGCGACGAGACGGGATACCCGACACATTGCGAATATTTGGTTCCGTTTCGTTCGAGCGAGATATCGAGCGGATAGCTGTCCAGCTTTGCAGGGATCTCATGCGAACGTCTTGAAAATTCACGCCAGAGTTCCGGCATCAATGTATGCAACTCGTTCTCTTCACACGTCAGTCCAAGTCCAACAAAATAAAATTCATGGCGTTCAACGATTTTTGGATGCATCAGAAACTCCCTTCCTTCTTATGACACGTCCTCGACGGGCGAACGCTTCAAATCTAGAAATAGACGCGTAAAGGTGGCGTCCCATTGTATACCCATACCTTCTTCTAAAATCGACAAGGCTTTTTCTGCGGACATTCCCTTACGATAAGGACGGTCGGATGTCATCGCATCATAGGCGTCAGCAATCGCCATGATTCGACCGAAGAGTGGAATGTCCTCTCCTACGAGACCTTCCGGATACCCCTTTCCGTCATAGCGTTCGTGATGGTACTTTACCCCAGGAAGAATCGGTTGTAACGTCTTTGGTAACTGAACTTGCGATAGAATGTGCACACCGATGACTGGATGTTGCTGAATGACCTGAAATTCTTCGTCTGTGAGACGTCCTTCTTTCAATAACACATCGTCTCGAATCCCAATTTTTCCGATGTCATGTAACAGCGCGGATTTACGTAACAGTTCGATTTGTTCGTTCGGTAGATTGGCAGCGGTAGCAATTTCGACTGAATAGGCAGCGACACGAACGGAATGACCGGCTGTGTAAGGATCACGGGCATCTAGTGTCGCAGCGAACAAGGTAAACAAACTATCGAGTAACTGTTCGTTTTCCGCATCACGCTTTTTGATACCTTCCATCATCAAGTTAAAACCAGAAACGAGGTGGGAGAACTCGTCCGAATACGGATTTGGTAACGAGACGAGTCGATTGCTTTCGACATCTTGAATCCCTTGTTGCAGGGTAGCGATTGGTTTACGGATGTTTTCATAGAGAAGAAGACTACAAAACGTCGCAACGGATAAGATGACGATTAAAATGAGTGTCGCCCAACTCCAGTAAGAGCGAAGGCTCTCATTTTCCGTTAACTGGACAGCTGAGGCGAGAACGAACAGCATGACGGGAAAAACACCGATGATCAGTGTACTGATGAGCATTTTTTGCTTTAGTGTGACGACCGTCGTTTTTTTAGGGAAATCAAATCCGTGTTTAAACGCATAGTTTTCTAAAGTGAGTAGCATACGTTCGGTAACACGATAGGTAAGAAAAAACTCAATCAGCGCATGCAGAATGGCGACGAGGACCGCACCAAAACAAGCAAGACCAATTAAATAGTACGGCATCTGTAACCACCCTTGAGAGATCGCCAGGGCTGTCAGAAGTGAAGCGGGAACGGAAAGACCTAAAAAGTGTGGTCCCATGATGCGCTGGACAGTCAGTACCGGAAAACGATGCGTCGTTTGATAGGCTTCTTGAAACGAGACGAGAGAAGGAATATCGTTTTCGAAAAAGCGACGTAAGGAAGCGACATGTCGGGAGTAGAGCGTGTATTCCAGTGAAAACATCAGGCTGACGGACGCAGCCATGATACCGATTAAAATCAATTGTTCTATTCCAGTGAAGGTAAGCGTCTCGAAAATAAATAGGCAACCGACGCCAAAGACAGCGACGAATGAACCAATCAGGTAGTTTCTAAGTAAATGACGTTCAAAATGTCGTAAAGCGCTCATTGGATCCTTTTTATGGTAATCAGAGTGCCTTCAGCGTACCGTTTTCTAAAATGAGAGAAGCGTATTTTTTTGAAAAAGAGGTGAAAGAATCTTTTGAAAATCTTTTGAAAATAATCCCCAAAAATAGGTATGGTTACAAAGCACTAATTGTTTTAAAAGCAATTGATTAACGAAATAAAATAATCTATGATTTGAATATTCAGAAAAGTATAGTAATCAGATGCTTTTCACTACTACATAGGGGGTCAATTCACGTGGGAAAAAAGAAACAGCTTAGTCTAGCCGTTCTATCTGGAATTACGGCAGCTGCGTTTGCTGTTGGTCCGGTCTTACCTGGTGGGCAGGTAACGTCCGTACAAGCAGCAGAAAAAGTAGCACCTGGTGCACCGATGGATTTGAACACGGTCGATCAGGATCGATTAGCAAAAGTGCTTGAAAAACGTGGGGTCATTTCAAAAGCAGCTTCAGCCGCGACGAAGCAACAAGCCGTTCAAAAGTATCTTGATAAAAAGGCGAATGGGAAACCGGCAGCCGATCATGATCATCATGAATCAAGTAAAGAAGCCGCATTCGATAAGAAAACAAAAGATTTCTTATCGAAACAGAAAGATCAATTGGCTAAACAATTAAAGAAAAAGCATGACAACTATAAAAAAGGCAATCCGAATGGCTTCGTCAAAGTTGATAAAGCGAAACAGGCTGCCTATAACGGAGCAACACGGACGGATAAAGTCCTCGTTCTTCTCGTCGAATATAGCGACTTCAAGCATAATAACGTCGTGCAGGAGCCTGGATATATGTATTCGAATGACTTCAACCAAAAACATTATCAAGACTTAATGTTTGGTGATAAGGAATTCAAACTCTTCAATGGAGAAAAAGTAAAGACATTCAAACAATATTACGAAGAGCAATCAGGTGGAAGTTATTCCGTTGACGGGAAGGTTTCGAACTGGCTAACGGTTCCAGGAACTGCTAAGGATTACGGTTCAGATGATCCAAAAGGCGGGAATGATAATCTACCGGGAGCAAAAGGACCACGTGGTCTCGTCAAAGATTCGTTAGCTGCAGCTGTTAAAGCTGGCATCAACTTAGCAGATTACGATAAGTTTGACCAGTACGATATGGATGGAGACGGCAACTTGAATGAGCCAGACGGTCTCGTCGATCACTTGATGATCATTCACGCGGGTACTGGACAAGAAGCGGGTGGCGGTAAGCTCGGTGACGACGCGATCTGGTCACACCGCTGGACACTTGGTAGCGTATATCCTGTAGCGGATACGACGGCAAGCGTCAATTACTGGGGCGGAAAAATGGCTGCATATGATTACACGGTTCAACCAGAAGATGGTGCAGTCGGCGTCTTCGCGCACGAATTTGGTCATGATCTTGGACTTCCTGATGAGTACGATACACAGTACACAGGTCAAGGTGAACCGGTCGCTTCATGGTCGATCATGAGTGGTGGTAGCTGGAATGGTAAAGTTGCTGGAACAGAACCAACAAGTTTCTCGCCACAAAACAAAGAGTTCTTCCAAAACGTGATGGGTGGAAACTGGGCGAACATCCAACAGATTGATTTTGATTCACTCACTAAGGCAGGGACGGCATCGTACCTCGACCAAAGCGTAACGAAATCAAAAAATCCAGGAATCATCAAGGTTAACCTACCGAAAAAACCGGTAAAAGGTATCGCGCCGGCGTTCGGTCAAAAATATTACTACAGTACAAAAGGAAATGATTTGAAAACGTCGATGACATCACCAGAATTCGATTTGACGAATGCAAAAGAAGCGAAATTCGACTTCAAGACACTGTATGACGTTGAATACAACTATGACTTCTTGACTGTCACGGCAACTGCCGGTGGTCAATCAAAAATCATCGACAAAATCGGTGATGAAGATACAGATGGCGATCAGCGCGCTGATTCAACAAAAGGTGCATGGGTTGATAAATCGTATGATCTGAGCGAATTTGCTGGTAAAAAAGTCACGTTGAAGTTCGAATATGTCGGTGATGCGGGTCTCGCACTCGACGGATTCGCACTTGATAACGCGAAGTTGACAGTCGACGGAAAAGTCGTCTTCGAAGATGATGCAGAAGGCACTCCGAAATTCACATTGAATGGTTTCATCGCTTCAAATGGTTTCTCTTATGCTGATAACGCATACTACCTCGAATGGCGTAACTATGCAGGCTCGGATAAAGCACTCGAGCATGCACGTGGCGTCAAGTACAACACAGGTCTTGTCGTCTGGTACGGTGACTCGAGCTTTGACAATAACTGGGTTGGCGTACACCCAGGTGAAGGATTCCTCGGAGTCGTTGACTCGCACCCTGAAGCAATCGTTGGAACACTTAACGGTAAGCCGGTCACGACAGGAAGCACACGTTACCAGATCGCAGATGCTGCGTTCAGCTACGATAAAGCACCTGCATGGCTCATCGATTCGCCATCACGTGGAACATACGACTACAAAGGTCTCCCAGGTGTGACGAAGTTTGATGATTCAAAATCTTACATCAACCAGTTGATTCCGGACGCAGGAAAATTGCTTCCGAACAACGGGCTGAAGATTCAAGTCATCGGTGAAGCAAAAGATAACTCTGCTGGAGCAGTCTGGATCCACCGTTAAAAACAGAAGAACAGGTTCAGTTTCAGCTGAACCTGTTTTTTGTTTGAGTTACGTAGAAGAAGTGGAATCAATTGGAAAAACATTGGTCTGGCAACTTGACTTTTAAAGCGCATCCATTTTATACTTACGTTAGCTTAATATTGTTATTGTCATTACGGATTCACATCGTGTCACGAACAATCTTTTCGTTGCTCCATGTATTTCGGGACAATAATGAATTCCTTTCATATGCTCAGCATATGTATTAAGTAATTTATTTTTGGAGGTTGTTCCCATGAACACAGGTAAAGTAAAATGGTTTAACGCAGAAAAAGGTTTCGGTTTCATCGAAGTTGAAGGCGGAGAAGACGTATTCGTACATTTCTCAGCAATCACTGGTGAAGGCTTCAAAACACTTGACGAAGGTCAAGAAGTTGAGTTCGAAATCACTGAAGGCGCACGTGGAGCACAAGCTGCTAACGTCGTAAAACTTTAATTTCAACTATTCAATCGTCCCTTTTCGGAGGGGCGGTTTTTTATTAGACTAATATCTTGAATTCAAGGTAAATATGAGATATACTCCAATTACCAAATCATTGACAAGGAGTGAGGAAGATGGAATTACTCGGAATTCATCATGTATCAATCTTAACAGGCATGGCAGAGCGAAATTATCAATTTTATACGAAAATACTCGGAATGCGTTTGATTAAAAAGACAGTAAATCAAGATGACACGACATCGTATCATTTGTTTTATGGAGATGCGGAAGGGAATCCTGGAACAGATTTGACGTTTTTCGATATTCCACATCTTGGAACGGGTGTATCAGGAGCATCGAGTATTTCTTCGACATCGCTTCGTGTCAAAACAACGGCTGCACTTCATTTTTGGAAACAACGTTTTGAAGCGAAAGGTGTGGATCACGATGAAATTGTCGAGCGAGCAGGGCGCCAAACACTAGCCTTTCGTGATCAGGAAGGAACACGCTTGATTCTCGTCGCGGAAGATGGCGAAGTAGGTGTCGCAGGCGGTGTCCCATGGCCGCAAGAAGAGATTCCTTCTGAACATGCCATCGTTGGACTTGGAGCCGTGACATTGACGGTCAACGATCCGACGTTGACGATTCGTGTTCTGACGGAAGTCATGGGATTCCGAAAAGTAGGTTCTTATCCATCTTTAGCAGGTGACTTTGCACCGATTGAAGTCTATGCAACTGGAGAAGGTGGTATCGGAGCAGAGGTTCATATTGAGGCACGTCCAGATCTCGACCGAGAACGTCTCGGTCGTGGTGGTGTGCATCACGTCGCGTTCCGAGTGCCGAACAGTGATGAATATGAAAAGTGGGTCGAACGCTTGAATTCTTATCACTTACCGAACTCCGGTAAAGTCGATCGTCACTATTTCCAAGCTCTTTACTTCCGGGAACCGAACCATATCTTGTTTGAGCTTTCAACAGACACACCAGGGTTCGCGACGGATGAGTCCGTTGAAACATTAGGAGAGACGCTTGCGTTACCACCGTTTCTTGAACCAAAGCGAGCTGCCATCGAAGCACGGTTACGTCCACTTGAAATCTGACAATCCTGTGACACAGGTCACAGAAGGATCGTCCATCCCGTATACTAAGAACAGGAATCAAGAAAAAGGAGTGACGGGATGTTAAGAACTACGCTTGGGCAGTTCCGAATGATTGCGATACTAGAAGGAATCTCGTTTTTAGTCTTACTGTTGATTGCGATGCCGTTGAAGTATATGGCGGATATTCCGCAAGCTGTTTCGGTCGTTGGCGCACTTCATGGTGTCTTGTTCGTCATGTATGCACTCTGGCTCGCGGTCGTGAAATTCAAATACGATTGGTCGATTATCAAGGCTGGGATTGCGTTCATTGCATCATTCATCCCGTTTGGTACATTCGTGCTCGACTGGAAGCTAAAACAGGAAGCAACAAACGCGTAAATTGTGTATACTGAATAGAGCACGGCTGTGGATAACTGTTTTTGTCTATGCGAAGCAGGTTATCCACAGCTTTTTTCTGTGGATAATTTTTAGGAGGATATATCATGTCAACATTTGAAACATTACACATCAGCGATCTGTGGATAAAAAAATTACAAAAACAAGGCATCAAGGAGCCAACACCCATTCAAGAACAAGCGATTCCGTCATTACTCGACGGACGTGACTTGATTGGGCAGGCGCAAACGGGAACAGGAAAGACGTTAGCGTTTCTCTTACCAATCCTTGAGCAAATCGATGTCGAATCACAAACGGTTCAAGCATTGATTGTTGCACCAACACGTGAACTTGCGCGTCAAATTGCCGATGAGACGCATAAACTGATTCGGAATACGGAACAGTATCGTGCACTTGCTGTATATGGCGGACAAGACGTCTTTAAACAGATTCAACGTCTCGGTCGGATGCCACAAATCATCATTGGGACACCAGGACGAATTCTTGACCACGTCGGTCGCGGTACACTTGATTTAAGTGAATTACGGACGCTTGTCTTGGATGAGGCGGACCAAATGCTGCAAATCGGTTTCTTGCCAGAAATTGAAGACATCATCGAAGCAGCACCGGTTGATCGTCAATTCGTCATGTTATCTGCAACGATGCCACCGAAAGTAGAGGAACTGGCGAAAACGTATTTGCGTAATCCAGTCGAAGTACAGGTGGAAGCGGAAAGCATTACTGTTGAAGCGATCGAACAGTTCGTCGTCGAGACGACGGATCGCCGCAAACAAGCGACACTGCGGACGATGCTTGACGAGATGCGTCCATACGCAGCAATCATTTTCTGCCGTACACAACGTCGCGTTAGTAAATTGAACGAAGAAATGCAGATGCAAGGGTATCCGACGGATGAATTGCACGGTGGACTAACGCAAGGGAAACGGGAAAAAGCGATGGCGAAGTTCTATCAAGGAAAAACACAATTCCTGATCGCAACAGATGTTGCTTCGCGTGGACTCGATGTGACAGGTGTGACACACGTCTTTAACTATGATTTACCGGACGATGCGGAAAGCTACGTTCACCGAATCGGTCGGACGGGACGTGCTGGGAACGACGGTATTGCCGTTTCCATCGTGACACCGAAAGATGGTCGGACGTTCCGTGATATGGAACGGGAATTGAACATCTCGGTCACGCCGATCGTCGTCGAATTGTCTGAAGAGGCGATTCGCGCACAGCACGATCAAAGTAAAGGATCACGGAAGACGACAGAAGGACGCGGAAACACGCGTCGTTCGAATAACCGTCGCTCGGGACGTGCACATCGTAAATAAATCGAAACAACATACAAGAGCCGGTCTACTTCTCTCATCAAAAGAGAAAATAGACCGGCTCTTGTATTATTTGGCATAGACCATTTGACCACCGAGATGACCAGTATAAGCAAGTAGTCCGCTACCGACGATGGCAACAACGAAACTGAGTAATAAAAACATTTTTTTGTTCGAGCGGTAACCCAACAAAAGAAATAACAGTGAGACACCAAAGGCAACAAGACTGAACAACGCGAAATGCTCATGATTTTCGATGGCAGCATGGGTAACGCTGCTTAAGTTCGCTTCCGCATACTCCTCTGCCCCGTCTCCAGACAAATAGGCAGCAACTCCAGAAATCAGACCGACGACTAACGTAAAAAGGGCAAACAGTTTGAATTGTGTCCACTTCAGACTGATGAGTAATAGGATCGTCGCAAATAATAAAAGTGCAATCGGTGCATGGACAAGAAGTGGATGAAGCGGTACGTTCCCCAACATATCAAAAACCTCCTTGGATAAGTATGGTAAAGCATAATTTCACTTTACCCTGCTTATCTGACAGTTAACTGACATCGTTTTAAAGAGTGGGGAAATGAATGATGAACCGTGTGCCCTCACCTAATGTTGAATCAATGGAAATCGTTCCACCATGTTGCTCCGCAATGGATTGAGCGATTGATAACCCAAGACCAGTTCCTGTTCCGTGACGCGAATGGTCCCCCCGGTAAAAACGCTCGAATATTTTAGTTTGTTGACTGGAAGCGATACCGATTCCACGGTCCTGTATCATCAACTGGCGTTCTGTAGTAGTTTCTTCGAGGGAGACATCAATGACGTCATCACTGTAGACGAGAGCATTCTCAAGAAAGACCGTCAATAAGCGGTTCAATTGATGGGCATCCCCTTTCATGCGTAAGTTAGGCGCAATCGAAGCATGGATGACACGATCCGAGTAGGCATGCTGAAAACGTTCGACAGTCTTTTGGACGAGTGAACTAAGATCAACTTCCTGTTTCGGTGAAGGTTGTCCTTCTCGCGCAAGTAATAATAAATCAGAGACTAAATACTGCATGCCTGCCGTTTCTGCTTTAATGTCCTCTAGAATCGTACGTCCTTCATTCGAAAGTGATTCCGCTTCTAGCAATTCAATTCCGCTATAGACGATTGTCAGAGGTGTCCGTAGTTCATGTGAAGCATCGGACGTAAAACGACGTTGGCGATCGAATGCTTGTTGCACCGGAATGACGGCTCGACCAGCAAGGATGTATCCGACTAGCGTCAGGACAATCGTTGCGAGCACCGCGATCCCCGCCAGAACGGCAATCAATCGCTGTAAGGTGTCTTCGGTCGGAGAGATGTCCTTCATCAGTAGTAGTCGTCCTTCTTCGGTACTCCGTTGATACAGCAAGAAGTGTCGATCATCCCATTCCACTTGTTTCGTCGTATCATTCGAACTTAAAAAACGGCGTAGTGTTTTCATCTCGACGCCAGGCGGCAGACTTGCATAGCGTTCGTTTCCTGAACCGTCGAGTAACTGGAAGTAGATCGGATTTCGAATGAATTGGTCTTCCCCATGCTCGATCCGTTCGAAGATATCTCGATCAGATACGCCCTTCAATTGATTCAATTCCATCCGATTCAGCAATTGGGCGTTTGTGACATACACTCCGATCAGGATGAGGACTAGTACAAGAAAAAACGAACCACTGAATAACAAGGTTAGTCGTTTTCGAATCGATTCAAGCATGCGGATCACCTAAACGATAACCGAATCCGCGAACTGTCCGAATCAAATTAGGAGCTCCGACCGCATCTAATTTTTTCCGAACGAGTCGGACGAGTGCATCGAGCGCGTTATCCGTAATATCCGCTCCGATCCCCCATACGACTTCGATGATCAATTCACGACTCATCACCTGTTCAGGTCGTCTTAAGAGCAAAGAAAGGAATTCAAATTCACGTCGTGTTAAATCGATTGGATGTCGCTCGTAGGAAATCGTTTGTGAGGACAGATCGAGGACTAGTCCATTGAAAGAGACCGTTGACACGAATGCCTTTTGTTGACGACGACTGAGCGCGCGCAGTCGTGCCAGTAATTCATTCGATTGAAACGGTTTAACGAGATAGTCATCGGCTCCACTATCGAGACCATGAACGAGATCGATTTCCGTATCACGAGCAGTCAGCATCAAGATGCCGCCTTCGAACTGTTCTTGGCGTAAGGTAGCGGCGACTTCGATTCCGCTCTTACGAGGCATCATCCAATCGAGAACGAGTAAGTCATAGCGATACGTCTGACATTGGAGGAGTGCTTCCACTCCATCCTGCGCAACATCTACCTGATATCCTGCCCGCTCTAAATGGAGGCGTAACATCTTCGCAAGACGCTGATCATCTTCTGCTACCAAAACGCGCATGCACATCGCTCCTCTTTTTTTCTCATTATCCCATAGTTGCCGTCAGTTAGTTGTCAGTTTTTTTCGATACAGTAAACGTAACAAGAAGGGAGAGGAAACAGATGAAACCCAAACCATTTGCGAAATGGCTCGTCGGGCTTAGTAGTTCCGTCTTCATCGGACTCGCCATTGGTCAGTTGAGTGTCAGTTCGAACGATTCCTCGACGACACCTGTTTCGACAGGCGATACGTATTCGAACGATACGACATTACCATCTCAAGGGAATCAATATAGCGATGATGAAGGCGAATACGAAGGGGATGATGGATATTACGAAGAAGACGATGATGATCAATGGCAAGGTGATGAATCGTCTGGCTTCAGTCAACCCGGCGGATCGAGTGACGGTCAGTCTAGCCATTCGAGGTAAGGAGGAGGAAGATGGAGCGACAATTGTATGCGATGCATAATCAGGTGCGGTTCGTAACGGATCAGCTGATCGATGAAGCAGAATGGGAGGAACTTGTCCGATTCTTTCATTATGTGGATCGGCAGTGGTCACGCTTTGATGAGCAAAGCGAAGTCAGTCGATTGAATCGCTTACGGATTGGCGACACGTTATCGGTGTCCTTACCGTTAGCCCGCTTGCTTGCCCGCGCCACACGATATTTCGAGCAGACCGAACGTTATTTTTCCCCATTCCTGCTGGCGCAACAACAAGCCAATGGCTATCGCCAATCATTTCCATTCACACAAGCTGTCGCTTATGAAGAGGTTGCTCCACCAGAGATCGCCCCGTTCATCATTGAAGGATGTGACGTGACTCGAGTCGGAGGCGGTTTTATCGACCTAGGTGGAATCGGAAAAGGAGCTGCCGCGATGATTGCAGCGCAACGACTACGAAAAAGCTGGAATCGTGGATTGATTGAAGCGGGAGGCGACGTCATCGTCTGGTCCGATGAGGAACCATGGAATATCACGATCACGCATCCCGAGACCGAACAACGCGTCGCTGATGTGCAGTTGCGACAAGGCGCGGTCGCGACATCGAACCGCGTCTACCGATCGTGGAAGACGGACGGACAGACGCATCATCATTTATTAGATGGACGAACAGGACGTCCGACGAAAAGTCCGATTCTTCAAGTGACCGCATCTGCGCCACAACTCTATGAAGCGGAAGTCATGACGAAACTTGCCTTTCAGATGACAGAGACAGAACGTCAAGAAAAGCTGTTTCGTTGGTTTCCAAAAGGACGATTATTGATTTTGGATACTGCTGGGGAATGGCGAAGTGAACAGAAAGGAGTGAGTGAGACATGGACTGGATGAAATGGTTGTTCTCAACATGGACGATGATCCGGTTGAGTGGATTAAGTGGGCACTTCTTCATGACGATTTCAGTCTTAGCGGGATTGCTCGGTTCCTACCCGGCACTCAAAAAACAAAAAGCACGACTGCATCACGTGCATTTATATAGTGGCTGGGCAGGTTTGCTCGCAATCGTCCTTCATGCAACGCTCATCATCGTCGATTCATACGCACCACTGACGATCTTTGAAGTCCTGATTCCGGGCCAAGCTTCTTATGAACCACTCTGGAATGCGCTAGGAACGATCAGTCTCTACTTATTCGGCTTCGTTCTCGTGACATCAGATTTCTTAAAGGAGACGTTAGGCAAGACGCTTTGGAAATTGACGCACTGGCTTGTCTTACCTGCTTGGCTATTAATGACGGCACATGGTCTTTTCATCGGTACGGATATCGGAACCCTGTTCACGACGATTTGGTACGCTATCTCATCACTGACGATGTTTACGCTCGTCCTTTATCGGATGCGGATTCGTCCTGTGCAACGAAATCAAACTTCAGCAAAAGAGCGCTCAGTCGTACGCTGAGCGCTCTTTTTATTGTCGGGCGAGCCAAGACGTCCATTCGTTAAAGGCAGCGTCCCGATTTTCGATATAGTTGTGATCACTATCGACGATCGCTTCCTCGAACGGACTGCCGGGTAGCAATAAGTCATGATGGAGTGCTTTGATCGATGTTTCGTCCCGTTCTGACGTCATAAGCAACATCGAGCGATCGGCTAGACGTTCTTTTAGCGTCAGTAAATTCCAAGTCGTATGATGGTGCTTCAACTCATCGAGTAACGCGTCAGCAACGGCACCATTCAGGAACGAAGCTCCTCGTTCGAGTACACCGTGTAGCGCAGCTTCGTATTCCGGATGTTCGAGGACGAGCTGACCGACGAGACCAAAATTAAACGGAGAGATTCCGACATAATGTGCAGCCTCCGGTGTCTCAGCAAAAGCATGTAGACCGGCGAATCCACCCATGCTATGACCAACGACGGTAATCTGATCCGCCTTGATGCCATGTTCGGCAGTGAAAGGCTCTGAGCAGACGTGCTGTAGTGTCGCGGTCGCGTCTTCCAAAACATGTTGGAATCGGAAGGTTCCAGGACTCCCGATCGTTCCACGATACGACGTGATGAGTACATGGTACCCTGCACTTTGAAGTTGAACTGCCCAGTCCATGTTCAACTGTTTCCCGGGAAATCCGTGGAAGAGGACAACCAGTGGAGCATCCGCTGTATGTTCAGGTGAATAGAGACGGGCAATCAATTGTTCTGAACCACCGCTTGGAACATGGAGATAGGATAGTGTTGCCTTTTTCGTGATCGTTTCCAAAAAAACACGCTCCTTCATAATCATTTTCTAAGTCTTAGTGTGCGTGAAGATGCACGATCATGCAATGATTAAGTGTGTGAACTAAAAAGATGGGACACCCTTCTGGGCATCCCATCTTTTGTATGATGTAGCTTAGAATACTTTTGTCGTCCATGATTCACAGTTCCATAAGTCTGTCGCAACAGCTTCATAGAATTCTGGTTCGTGTGAGATCAACAGGACTGTTCCTTTGTACTCTTGTAACGCACGTTTTAATTCTTCTTTAGCTTCGACGTCCAAGTGGTTCGTCGGCTCATCGAGTACGAGGATGTTCGATTCCGTATTCATCAATTTACAAAGACGGACTTTCGCTTTTTCCCCACCGCTGAGCACTTCGATTTTCGATTCGATGTGTTTCGTCATCAAACCACACTTCGCGAGCATGGCACGGACTTGTTGTTGTGTCAGAGACGGGAACGTATTCCAAATCTCTTCGATACACGTATTCGAGTTCTTCTCTTTAACTTCTTGTTCGAAGTACCCGATATGCAAGTTCTCGCCTCGCTCAACGACACCCGAGACAGCTGGAATTTCACCGAGCAAACTCTTGAGCAACGTCGATTTCCCGATTCCGTTCGCACCGTGCAACGCAATCTTCTGCCCACGTTCGATCGTCAGATCAAGAGGGCGCGAAAGTGGCTCATCGTATCCGATGACGAGACCTTTTGCTTCGAACATCAATTTACTTGGTGTCCGTGCTTGGAGGAAGTGGAACTCTGGTTTTGGACGCTCTTGCGCAAGTTCGATGACATCCATCTTATCGAGCTTCTTCTGACGTGACATCGCCATGTTCCGTGTCGAGACACGTGCCTTGTTCCGGGCAACGAAGTCCTTCAACTCGGAGATTTCCTGCTGTTGACGCTTGAACGCAGACTCGAGTTGCTTTTTCTTCGCTTCATGGATCGTGACGAAGTTGTCGTAATCGCCGACATAACGATTCAATTCTTGATTTTCCATATGATAAATCAAGTTGATGACGCTGTTGAGGAATGGAATATCGTGCGAAATCAAGATGAACGCATTCTCATATTCATTCAAGTAGCGTTTCAACCATTCGATATGCTGGACATCGAGATAGTTGGTCGGCTCATCAAGTAAGAGAATGTCTGGTTTTTCAAGAAGGAGTTTGGCAAGCAGGATTTTCGTCCGCTGTCCACCACTGAGCTCTTGTACATCCCGGTCGAGTCCGATCTCATCAAGACCAAGACCGCGCGCGATTTCTTCGACTTTTGCATCGATCGTATAGAAGTCGTTATTCGTCAGAATGTCCTGCAAGACGCCGACTTCTTCGAGCATCTTTTCAAGTTCTTCTGGCTCGACTTCGCCCATTTTACCGTACAAATCATTGATTTCCTGTTCGATGTCGAACATGTACTGGAATGCACCTTTAAGTGCATCGCGGATTGTTAATCCTTTTTCAAGGACAGCGTGCTGATCCAAATAACCGACGCGTACATGCTTCGCCCATTCGACTTTTCCTTCATCTGGCTCAAGTTGCGACGTAATGATGTTCATGAACGTCGATTTTCCTTCACCGTTCGCACCGACGAGACCGATGTGCTCGCCTTTTAACAGGCGGAAGGAGACATTTTCGAAAATGGCGCGGTCACCGAATCCGTGACTTAAGTTAGATACCGTTAAAATACTCATAATTACTCCTTATTTCATGAATTCCTGTGACTTAGACGCCTGTCCGTTTTTTCTGGTTGTTTGCTTTTTTCGTCTGTTGGCTCGTCAATTGTTTCGTTTGTGTTCCTTGTAAGCCAGTCGGACGTTTTGTTTGCGCTTGTTTTTTTGCTTTCAAGCGTTCGATCATTGCCTCTTGCAACGATAGTTTTTTTGGTTGTTCACTCATGTTCGTTCACCTCGATTGATTCGTTCTTACTTTCTAGTATGCCAAAAAAAACGTCTCTTGGAAATGAAGAGACCTGATTTTACATCTCAAAGTGTATCGGCGAGATAGACGACGTAACAATTCCGGTCGATATCGATTTCACAGCTGTCACGCTCAAAAATACCGTGGTCTTCGACTTCGATCTTGTCTTTGATCAAAAAACGCATCGCTTGGATGTGATTCGGAACCGTTGATGTCTTTAGGAGCGGTTGAGCGCTGTCGGACAAATACTGTCTGAACTCGATATGAATTTGGTGCGGTGGATAAACGCGTTCTTCTGTCGCACGCGGTGATGCCTTGATATGATCGACGATCAATTGATCGTAATCACCTGCCATCTCATTGGAACGAAGCTCGTATTGATGTCCTTCGATGATATGAAATTCACAGAGTTGGTGGGCGATGATCTCTTCCGGTTCGATCGCATAGCGATCATATTGATAGATCGGATGGAATTCACCATTTTCTTCAACATAGTAGGCAAGTGACATGCGTAAATCCTCCTTTTCATTCTATAGATACTATTACCACCTTCAAGGAAAAAAAGTTCCGGCAGAACAAAGAAACTTTTCTCTCCAAAAAAGCGTATACTATCCATAACGAGAGTAAAAGGAAAGGGGACTGAGACGGTGAATTGGATGAAACAAGCGACACTAGCTGCAACACTGTTGATCGGAACGACACTGAGTGGGTGTGGATCGGATGATGCACGGGCGGAACGACCAGATGATCCGGATTGTGATGACTATGAGTATGATAATGATGAAGGCGTTTGGTACTGTGATGATAGTTCGTCAACCCATTCAGGCTACTATTACTGGGGTGGCAGTTATTTCGCATCTCGTGCCTTGATGCATAGTGCGATGCGAACAAAAGGGTATACGCCGAAATCAAAAGAAGTAAAAAGTTATAACACGAAGACAAAAGGATTCGGAACAGGCTCATCTTCCGGGTTTTTCGGCGGATGAGTAGACGACAAACCTTTTACGGAGACATCGATCGTTTTTGGGATGTGCTAGACGGGGAACCGTACGCTGTGACGGAAGTCATGCCCATCTCGGAAGAACGAATCGACCAACTGCATATCGCGGCGCAAGAAGTTTACAAGATATTTGAAAAAGTACTTCCGATTCTTCGATCGATGGATGATGAGGCACTGCTAGAGCTTGGCTTCCCATCTGAGAGTCTCGCTTTTTTACGACTCGAGACGATGCGACCGTTGACCGTCATCGGACGCTTTGATTTCATTGCGACGACAGATCGTATTTCACTCATGGAATGGAACGCGGATACGCCGACTTTCATCAAGGAAGTATTCGAAGTCAATGATGTCGTAGCGGAAAAACAAGGTTTTGAACGGGTCAACGATGGGGAAAACAAATGGCTGAAGGCAACTGTCCGTCGTGCGATCGAAGCCGCGACACATCGGACGAAACAGCATCCGCATGTCGTCTTCACCTCACATGGTGACCATGTCGAGGATCGGTTGACGGCTGAGTATTTGCAGTCGTTTTGGGATGAGGCGACCTATTGTCCACTTCATGCATTAGAGATTCGTCCGGAAGAAGGTCTGTACGATGAGGCAGGTAAAAGAATCGATATCTTATATCGTCAAACCTTTCCGATCGAGATGGCCTTACTTGACCGGGATGAAGACGGAAGAAATTTAGGACAATTACTCCTGCAACTCGTCGAGGCAGGGCGACTCGAAATCATCAACCCGCCGTCTGCCTTTTTAATGCAAGCCAAGTCAGTTCTTGCATTGATCTGGATGTTGCATGAAGCCAATCATCCGTACTTGAGCGAAACGAACCACATGACGATTGCGCGTTATTTTTTACCGACGTACTTATCCGCTGATCCATTCATTTCAAGCCAGCGATCATTCGTTAAAAAACCGATTTTCGGGCGTGAGGGAGATACCGTCACGGTCCATGATGGACACGGAAATATCATGTTAAAGAACGAACAGCATACGTTTCGTGATCAACCGGCTGTTTATCAAGCGTATCAAGAACTACCGACGTACTCACTTCAGGAAGAGGGAGAAGTCGCGTATATGTACGGTGTCTTTATTTTAGGAGGAAGACCAAGTGCGATCGGTGTACGTGCCGGAGAACGGATCACTGGAAACCGTTCTTATTTCGTACCAATTGGTCGATAGCATGAAGGAGGGAGAAACGTATGAGAGCAGCAATTTTAGGAGCATCTGGTCTAGTCGGACAAGAACTCGTGGATCGTTTGTTGGCAGAAGATGCATATAGCGAGGTACATGTTCTCGTTCGTCGCCCGATGCGCCGTTTTCATCCGAAATTGGAAGAATGGGTGATTGATTTTGATCGTGTGACAGAAATCGAATTACCTGTCGTCGACCATGTCTATTGTGCACTGGGCACGACGATCAAACAAGCAGGATCGCAAGAGGCATTTCGTTTGGTTGACTACACATATCCGATTGAACTTGGCCGTGAATTGTTAGACCTCGGGGCGACACGATTTGCCTTAATTTCGGCGCTCGGTGCCCATCCGAATGCCAAAACCTTCTACAATCGCGTAAAAGGGGACACGGAAAACGGATTACGTGTACTGGGGTATGACGCGTTATTGATTTTTAGACCATCCTTGTTATTAGGGGATCGTGATGAATTCCGCTTAGGCGAACAAGCGGCTGCGAAAATTTCGACGGTCTTACGCCCCTTGTTGAAGCGGAGCGCCATTGCTCCGATCGAAGCTGGTCAAGTCGCTGCGGCGATGATCCGTGAAACGTTACATGCACCGCCTGGAATTACAATCATCGAATCGAAACAGATGCAATCCTGAGCAGTCGAGTAGTCGACTGCTCTTTTTGTTATTCTTGTAACGTAAATAATATTTGACTCGTCAAATGATTTGCGGTTGAATGGTAAAGTGCTGTCTCATATATAAAAAAAAAAGTGAGACAATTCAGGCAAAACAGTGTATTCGTATCCTATCTGTTTCGTCACGCTTATCGTTTGGGGAAAGCGGGAAAAGATGATGGATTATGCACTTATTTAGGATTGATGAAAGGAGCCGATCATATGGCAGAGTTTGATCGCGATCAGGTCTATAAGACCGTTCCGCAAAAAGGATTCTTCGGGAATCCGAAAGGGTTGTTCACCCTCTTCTTCACTGAGTTTTGGGAGCGTTTCTCCTACTATGGCATGCGTGCCATCCTTATCTTCTACATGTACGATTCAGTTGCCAACGGTGGTCTAGGTATCGATAAGACGACAGCTGCATCTATCATGGCCGTTTATGGTTCGCTCGTCTACATGTCAGGGATCATTGGGGGATGGGTAGCTGACCGTTTACTCGGTACGTCACGGACCGTCTTTTATGGTGGTATCTTGATCATGCTAGGACATATCGTCCTTGCTTTACCAGCAGGCATTACAGCCCTCTTCATCTCGATGGGACTCATCGTCATCGGTACTGGTTTCTTGAAACCGAACGTATCGAATATCGTCGGTGACTTGTACAGCAAGACGGATAACCGCCGCGATGCTGGTTTTAGTATCTTCTACATGGGGATCAACGCTGGTGCATTCCTCTCACCACTCGTCGTCGGTGAAGTGGCTGACCGCGGTGGATATCACGCTGGTTTCGCACTCGCTGCCATCGGGATGTTCGCAGGACTTGTCGTCTTCGTCTTGACGAAAAAGAAAAACCTTGGTCAAGCGGGTACGTACGTCTTGAACCCATTAAAAGGGGACGAGAAAAAACGTTTCATCACGATCGCATCAATCGTTGTCGTCGTGATTGCTGTACTCGGTGTCGTTGCATCGATGACAGGACTGTTGACGATTTCTCGTTTTACTTTAATGGTCACGATTCTCGGGATCTTGATTCCGATCGCTTACTTCACAGTCATGCTTCGTAGTCCAAAGATCACGGATGATGAGCGCTCACGTTTGATTGCGTATATTCCGTTGTTCATCGCAGCAGCGATTTTCTGGGCAATCCAAGAACAAGGTTCATACGTCCTCTCCATCTTCGCAAGTGAACGGACGAACCTTTCATTCTTAGGATTTGAGATTCAACCGGCATTCTTCCAATCGTTGAATCCGCTCTTCATCATCGTATTAGCACCTGTTTTTGCGAGCTTCTGGGTCAAACTCGGTGACCGTCAACCAACGACGATGCAAAAGTTCTCGTTTGGTCTTCTGTTCGCCGGACTTTCGTTCATCGTCATGACACTACCAGGTATCCTGTTCGGTGTGGAGACGTCAGTTAGTCCACTCTGGCTTGCACTGAGCTTCTTCCTCGTCGTCATCGGTGAGCTCTTCTTGTCACCAGTCGGTCTATCGGCAACAACAAAACTGGCGCCGGCAGCCTTCTCAGCGCAAACGATGAGTCTGTGGTTCTTGACGAACGCAACTGGTCAAGCGGTCAACGCACAAATCGTTAAATACTACACGAATGACACGGAGATTTTGTACTTCGGTATCACGGGTATCGTTGCCGTCATCTTCGGATTACTCTTGTTCGCTTTCGCACCAAAACTTCAAAAATACATGCGCGGTATTCGCTGATGCATGAAAAAAAGACGCTTTCTCAATCGAGAAAGCGTCTTTTTATTAATCATTCGTCCGGATATGGCGTAACCCTTCTGCGAGCAAGGCGACCAATGTTCCGAGGACGAGACCGTTTGACATCAGGGTCGTCACGAGTGGCGGTAAATCGGCCGTTGCTCCTTTCGGTAGTAACAACGCACCGATGCCGACGAGGACCGGGAGACCGACCGTGATCATCGCCGTTTGACGATTCAAGTCGCGGGCTGCTTCCGTGACGCCGATGATCGCCATCCCGGCAACGATCGGTGCGACCATCGCATAACCGACAGCGACGGGGATTTTAGCGATCAATCCGACGAATGGTGTCACGATACTGAGGAAGAGACACGTGATGTTCGCATAGACGAACGCTTTGCGGTCCGTGTTATCTGTTGAAGCAATGAACCCAGCCGTTCCGGAAATGGCGACAGGCCCCACCGTACCGAACAGACCAGCGAAGAGTTGTCCGATACCAGCCGTGATACCGGCTGTTCCGACTTGTCCTTTGACGGTTTCACCACGCTTGGCACTGATGATCCGTTCGATGACCTTGATGTTCGCTAAGACGTTCGTCATTAACAACAACGAGATGATGAGAGCTGTCGGTAATAAGCTCCAGTCGACATGAATACCGCCGAACGGCAATAAACTCGGTAAAGTGAACAGTGGACCATCGAAACTTGGCATCTCGGCACGACCGATCAATGCAAACATGCTCCAACCGACGAGTAGCGTGATTAATAAAGCGTACTGGCGTAAGCGATCACTTCGTTCTAAATAAAGCGAGATCAAGACCGTCAGAATCGAGATGACGGCAGGTAATACTTGAATTCGTCCATCCTCGATATTGAGCAATCCTTTCATGACGGATCCGGACAGTTGTGCCGACAGCAGTAGCATGTAGACACCGATGACTTGCGGTGTAAAAAGAGGGACTAAGCGCCGTAAGACACCCGTCATCGTCAAGACGATACAGATGATACCGCTGAGTAGGAGTAAGAATCCAAGCGACTGTAAAGTGCTTGAATAACTGCCGTACAATGTGACACCAATCGACGAATAAAGGGCAAATACACCCCACCAAATTCCAGCAGGACCTTCCATGATTGGTAGACGGTGTCCGAGCAGGACTTGAAAGAGACTTAAGATGGCAAATACGAATAGACAACGAGATAAGAAGGAAAGCGTCTCGGCACCCGAGAGTTCAAACGATGCTGCGATGGCAAGGGGCGGGGCAATGTTAGTACAGATGATGAATAAAAACCATTGAATCGTAGACACAAGGGTACGCGGCAAAACGTGAATCTCCTTTCGAAAAAACAATATTGGTTTCATCTTAAACCAATTCATGAAAAAGAGATAGGGATGCTTACAATGACTGAAAATTCTAATATTTGTTTTCATATGTGATTTAACACATAATATGGGGTATAACGGTAACGGGAGGGAATGAAATGAAAAAATGGAGTATAAGAATCATTGGAACGATTGCTGCGCTGTTGGCACTGCTCGTATTTGCATTCATGATCTGGGCGCAGTTCGATTATGATGCGTCTCCCCAAGCGATATCTTACGTGGAGACAGCTACACCACGTGAAGTGATATTTGGAAAAAAGACGAGTGACGTCGGATTCATCTTTTATCAAGGGGCAAAAGTCGATACAGCGGCCTACAGTTATTACGGCAAGCAACTAGCGAAAGACGGGCGCTTCGTCGTCATCCCAAAGCTACCGTTTCGGATTGCGTTGCTTGACTCAAGCGAAGGACTCGATGTCATCGAGGAGTATCCGCAGGTCAAAAAATGGTATCTGATCGGGCATTCGCTCGGTGGAAGCGCAGCTTCGACGATCGTCGAACAACATCCGAAAATTAAAGGAATCGTTTTCCTCGCGTCCTATCCGATTGATTCGATTAATGTGCCCTCGTTGACGATTTATGGTGGACGAGATGGTGTCTTACCAGTCGCTGATATCGAAAAAAGTAAACAGGACGTTCGAAAAGATGCGGTATTCCATGAAATCAAGCAAGGGAACCATGCGAACTTTGGTATGTACGGTCGACAAAAAGGGGATAACAGCAGCCCATTAACGCCAAAAGAACAACAGGACGAGTCGTTAGATGAAATCAAACGATTTATCGATACACCTTAATCAATTCTCTAGTGAATAAACGACTCATCAATCAAATGAAAAGGATGGAGAGATTCTGGCACTGGGTCCGGAATCTCTCCATCCTTATTTCTACTGAGTCATCGATTCAATTCAAGCGATGAGCGACTTCGTCGAGCGTTGGCAAAGCAGCCATCGCTCCTTTGACGGAAGCAGCAAGTCCGCCTGAAATCGCTGCGAATCGACCGATGTCGCGAAGTTCATCTTCAGACCAATCAAACGAAAAATCGCGTAACGCACACTGGTAGAGTAAACCGGACATGAAGGCATCTCCAGCTCCTGTCGTATCGATTGCGTCGACCGTAATCGCATCGATGACAGCCATCGCACGATCCGTATAGAGAATCGATCCTTCACTTCCTCGCGTGATGGCAAGAAGACGAATCGGATATTCAGCTAACAATTCAGCAGCCCCGTCATCAAGATTCGTTTGTCCAGTTAGAAACGTCAATTCTTCCTCAGCAAGTTTGACGATTTGTGCATCCGGTAGGACAGACCGGATCGTCGTCCGCGCTTCGTCAAGATTCGGCCATAACGACTCTCGTAAGTTCGGATCGTAAGAGACTGGTACTTGGTGTGCTTTTGCACGTGCGATGGCTTTTCGTGTCGCGTTGACGGATTCTCCAGTAATCAAAGAGATCGAACCGATGTGTAATAAATCGACGGACGTGAAATCCTCCGGTACATGTGTTTCGTGGAATTGCATATCAGCGCGCTCCGCGTTGATGAACTCGAACGACCGCTCTCCATCCTGACCGTTTGTAACGAGCACAAGTCCTGTTTTTTGCGTCGAATCGTGGACGAGATGATCGGTACGAACACCATAATGATGTAACGTATCTTTCAAGAAGTGTCCCATCGAATCATCACCGACAGCTCCAAGAAAATAACTATCAGCGCCTAATCGAGCGAGTCCGACAGAGACATTGGCAGGAGCACCTCCAGGATTTTTTTGAAACGTCATGTTTTCAGCATCAAGAGGAATCAAATCAATCAATGCTTCCCCTAAACTAAAGATTTTCATACGTAGAACTCCTTTCAAGATCCGGACGAATCCGTTCGATGTGTAAAGCCATATAGCCGATTTCTGATTCAGGTACACGTGTATCGAGTTCGACAGTCAACCAATTGCCCATTTGACTCGCACAGGCATAAGCCTCGGCATAACGTGTTTTGACGGCAGATAAAATCACATCATCCATGTCGTGTAAGGTTTCTCCTTGTTCAATTCGGGCGAGGACCAATTTCATGTGCGTAAAGAAACGATAATACGTCATCGATGAGGTCTCGATCGTTTGTCCAAAAAAGACTTCGATCTGTTCGCGTAGTTCATTGAGCAACGTCACCGTCTGCAACGCAGTGGCCATATTCGGATGCGTTTGGCGTGCATTGTATAAGTGAAGCGCGATGTTCGCAGCTTCTTCTTTCGGTAGCGTGACCTGTAAGGCACGCTCGATCTCAAGAACTGCCCATTCTCCGATCGCATACTCCGGTCCATACAAAAGGCGAATCTCTTCTGCCAATCGATTATGCACGACGAGTTGTTCACGCGCTAATCGTACGGCATGAGCAAGGTGGTCCGTCAGACTGACGTGAATATAGTCATGAAACGGCGTTTGGAGCTCACCTTCTGCATGTGAGATGATGCGTTCCGATAAATCAATGATCTCAAGTGGTGTCGTTGTCAGAATCTCTTTGAACTGTTCTGCATTTTCAAATGAAGGGATGAACATTTTTTCGATCTTCGTCGCTTGAATCGGATCTTTTTTCTTTTTCCCAAAAGCAATGCCTGGTCCCATGACGATGCGTTCCTGTCCATTTTCTTTGACGACAACAGCATTGTTATTGAGTATCTTATGAATAATCAGCCTGACGTCCTCCTTTCTGGTCTTTTCTTTTATTATAAAGCGAACTTCAGCGCTTTGCGAACCGACAAATGCGACCACCGAGCCCGAGGACTCGGTTTGGTCGCATGAAGGATTAAGCAGCAACGTCCGTTTCTTTTTGTTTCCGTGCATCGAGACGCATCAAGACGACAGTCGAGATGAAAGCAGTGACAACTGCAATGGCGAATCCGATGAGATAGTTGATCAAGTTTGACGCACCGAGTGGCGCGACGATCGCAATCATCGGAATTCCAGTTAATCCATAAGCGTTCGCAGCGACTTGTGTCAAGACGACATAACCGCCACCGATCGCACCACCAATGGCACCACCGATGAATGGTTTTCCAAGACGTAAGTTGACACCGTAGATGACGGGTTCCGTGATTCCGAGAAATGCTGAGAACGCAGACGGTAGGGCGAGTGCTTTGAGTTTAACGTTCTTCGTCAAGAAGTAAACGGCAAGTCCGGCACCACCTTGAGCGACATTCGCCATCGACCAAATCGGTAAGAGGAAGTTCTTTCCGATACTCTTATCTGCAAGTAATCCTGCCTCAATCGCATGGAAGCTATGGTGCATCCCTGTGATGACGATTGTCGAATACAGTCCACCGAAGAGAAGACCGGCGACGACTGAGAACTGTTCATAGAAGAAGACGAGTACGAATGAAATGCCTTTTCCGAGTAACGTTCCGATCGGACCAATGACGATCAATGCCAGGAATCCAGTGACGAGAACCGTAATGAACGGTGTGACAAGTAAGTCAAGCGTTTCGGGTGTCCGTTTCCGGACTTGTTGTTCAATCTTTGCCATGACCCAAACGGTTAAGAGAACCGGGAAGACCGTTCCTTGATAACCAATCAACTCAATGTTCATTCCGAGGAACTTCATGACTTCCGGATCACTATTACCGAGCGTCCAAGGGTTTAAGAGGGACGGGTGTGTCATGATTCCCCCTATGACGGCACCGAGGTACGGGTTCGCACCGAATTCACGGGCTGCCGAGAAACCAATCAGGATCGGTAGGATGATGAAGGCAGAAGACGAGAACATATCCAGTAGTTGGACGATCGGTGAATCACCGTCAACCCAACCGAAGGCCTTGATCATACCGAGTAATCCCATCAAGAGACCGGCTGCGACGATTGCCGGAATGAGTGGAACGAAGACGTTCGAGAGCGAGCGAGCGAGTCGGGCGAACGGATTTAATTTTTGCGATGCAGCCTTTTTAACGTCGAGTGGTTCCTCGCCATCGACTTTTACACCGGCAAGTGGTGCAAACGCAGCAAATACCTTGTTGACGGTACCAGTACCAAAGATGATCTGGTATTGACCAGAACTTGAGAAGGCGCCGCTGACACCATCTAAGTCTTCAAGTGCTGCTTGATCGACCTTTGATTCATCATGCAAGACAAGACGTAAACGCGTCGCACAGTGAGCGGCAGTGATGATGTTCTCGCGTCCGCCGACGAGTTCGAGCACACGTTTAGCAGTTTGTTGATAATCCATCGGAAAAGTCCTCCTTTTTCATGAAACGTGCTGAATGAGACAAAAAAAGGCAAGACCGAACAACACCTCTCCTAACGAGGTGTCATTTCGGTCTTGCCAGCCGTACTGTCACAATCCGCACTATTGATTTGATTTCATCTTAAAGGAGAAAAGAAAGCGTTGTCAATACTTAATGTTCATTTTTTTGAATCTGAATATCGACCTCAACACCGTAGTGATCGGAAACGACGGGACCGTGAATCCCATCAAACACGACACCGACGCGTTCAACGTCAATTTTCCGATTCGATAAGACGAGATCAATCCGCAATCCTTGTTGATTGTCTTCCCATCCGTCGATGTTGCCATTAATCGTCTCAATTCCGACCGTTTCCTTAGCTAGCAGGAAGACGTCGTGTAATCCTCGTTGCATCATATAGTCATAACCTGTATTTCGTTCTAAGGCATCGTTGTTGAAATCACCGAGGAAGAATGTCCATTCGAGTGGATCCATCCGAGCCATCAAATGATTGAATTGTTCCTGGAACGGTTCGACTTCATCTGCCCACCAGCCAAGATGGCATGTATTGAACGTAATCGGTGTACCGTCGACTTGGATCGTCGCACGGACGATTTTTCGCGATTTCCAATCGAATGTATCTTGACTGCGGCTAACATAATAACTGTCCGATTTTAAGATTGGATGTTTCGTCAAAAGAGCGAGTCCTTCTTCATACTTATCATAGCCGATATGAGCAAAATCCCAGACGAGGGAGTAGGTTTGACCTTGTTCTTTTAACGCTTGCTGGATCAAATAGGCAAAGTTATCGTTGCGCACATCGTCATAGACGATCGGTGTGTCCATCAATTGACTCACTTCTTGTAGTGCGATGACATCATAATCTTGAGCGAGAATTTGTTGAACGATCTGGTTTAATTTTTCGAGTGGCTGTTCTTCCTGCCATGAATGACAGTTTAGTGTGAGTAGACGCATGAGTGGTCCTCCTGATTTTTCAAATAAGAAAGGTGAAACTCTTATAAAAGAGCTTCACCTTTAGGTAGTTCCCTAATCTCGCAGGTTTATGCGCCGATCCGGTCTTGGATATCTGATTTTAAGATATCGGCTTTTGGACCGTAGATGGCTTGCACGCCATTGTTCTTAAGGATCAGACCAAGTGCACCGTTTGCTTTCCAGTCTGCTTCTTTTGCAACAAGCGCTGGATCTTTGACAGTGACACGAAGACGCGTCATACAGGCATCGACGTCCTCGATGTTTTGCTGTCCACCAAGCAAATCGATGATTTGTGAAGCTTGCGAACCGTCGGCAGGAGCTGATGTCGCAGCAGCCACACCTGAAGCTTCAGTTGTAGATACGTTGATATCGTCAAGATAGTTCCCGTTACGACCTGGTGTCGCATAGTTGAACTTCTTGATGACGAAACGGAACGTGAAGAAGTTCAAGAAGAAGAAGAACACACAGACACCGATGAAGCGAATTAAATCACCAATTAATCCAGCTTTTGCAATCAATGGAATCCGCGTCAAGAGTTCGATCGCACCGAATGCGTGAATCCGAAGATGCATGACATCTGCTAGTGCGAAGGCAACACCCGTTAGCACGGCATAGATGACGTAAAGAACAGGAGCGATGAACATGAACATGAATTCGATTGGCTCCGTGACACCTGTCAAGAAGACTGCAAGTCCAGCAGATAAGAAGACAGGTTTGTATGCTTTCTTCTTATCTTCATCAACTGACATATACATTGCGACAGCAATACCGATCAATGAAGCAAGTGATGTGACGACTTGTCCTTCTTTAAAACGAGCAGGCACGACACTGTTGATCAAATCATTGTATCCTTGTGTGTTACCGGCTTGTTTTAAGTTAACAAGGTCAGTGATCCAAGCTAACCAAAGCGGATCTTGACCAGCAACCGTCGATCCTTGAGCAGCACCTGTCAGAATTTTGTACGTTCCACCGAGTTCCGTGTAGTTCATCGGGACAGTCAACATGTGATGAAGACCGAACGGAAGTAATAGACGCTCGAGTGTACCGTATACGAACGGTGCAATGATCGGTGCAGAATCACGTGATGAGGCAATCCAGCGACCGAAGTCATTCAATAAGCCTTGAACGAACGGCCAAACGAGTGATAAGGCGAATGCTGCAACGACTGATCCACCGATGACGACGAATGGAACAAAACGCTTTCCGTTAAAGAAGGCAAGCGCATCTGGCAATTTACTGAAGTTATAAAATTTATTAAAGAGAACGGCACCAAGGAAACCAGAGATGATTCCGACGAATACTCCCATGTTGAGAGCAGGTGCCCCTAAAACTGAAGTGAAATAATCTTTTACGATGAGCTCAGAACCAAGCAATGAATCGACCGTTGCTTTTGGGTCCGCGATCATGTCAGCGTTGACACCGAAGATAGCTCCTGTGACGCGGTTGATCAAAATGAAGGCGAGTAACGCTGCGAACGCACCACCAGCACGTTCTTTTGCCCATGACCCACCAATCGCGACGGCGAATAAGACGTGAAGGTTCGTAATGATGGCCCAACCTAAATCTTCAACGATTCGAGCAATCGTTTGCATTAACGCGATATCGCCTCCATACATGCCGATCAGTTTCCCGACCGAGATCATGATTCCTGCAGCAGGCATAACCGCGATGACGACCATCAACGCTTTACCGAGTTTTTGCCAAAAATCGAACGAAATAGCATTTTTCAAGATCATTCACTCCTTTTTATCTCTTTTTTTCTAATATGTGTGTAAGAACAGTGCAATAATGTAAGCGATTAATGCAACCGTTTGCATATAGAATTGTAAGCGATAACTTTTTAAAAAGCTAGTGTTTTATAAGAAAAATATTTGAGATTTTATTTTGATTAAAAATTGATAGTTCGGAAAGGTATTCAGATTTAAAAAAAGTGGGAATAAGACTAAAGTGAACGTTGTCTAGTTTTAAAAGAAGAAAGGATGTTTGAAGCGGATGAAAGAAGGGATTCAACCGATCGGACAGTACGGACAGCGGATTCGTACGTTACGAGAACGTCATCAGTTAGATCAAAATACATTAGCAGCGTTAACTGAGACGACACCTGAGATGATCCAGCGTATTGAAAGTAGCATTGCCCATCCCTCATTTTCAATGATTGAGCGACTGGCCCGTGTCTTACATGTCCCTTCGGATCACTTAATTCGGCATATCTGGCCACCTGAGGTCATCCGTCAGCAGGATAGCACGTCCTTGATCGACCTTCCATCTAGTTGATGGGCATCAAAAAGGAGGAACAAAGGGATTTCTTCTTGTAGATTGTAAACAAATGGGCTGACTCAAAAAATGACGCGTCTTTTCACGCCCTTTCCTCAGGCGAGACACAAGCCAGTTTTCCCACTCTATTCGAGTAGAAAAACGGGTCTTGTTTGTCTCTGATAGCGCAAAATCGCGCTTTTTCCTGTAGGAGTGGCGTGTAACGCGTCATTTTTTTATATCGAAAGAACAATCAGAGAAGCGCTTTGTTCACTCGGCATCGATTCCTTGGGAAAAACAAGCAAGAGCGACCCTGCAGCGAAGTGAAGCGGCGCGATCTTGTCCCAGGAAAACGGTTCGAGACGAACAAAAAAGCGCAATCCTTCTCGTTAGAGAAAAATTGCACTTTGTCTTCAGTCTCAAAGGGATTTCCCCTTGTTCCTCTTTTAGTCGTCTTAACGATTATCGATCGTTTCAGGATAGAGATCGTGATTGAATAGACGATGCTCTGCCATTTGTTCGTATTTTGTACCAGGCTTGCCGTAATTGTAGTACGGATCAATTGAGATTCCACCACGTGGCGTGAATTTACCCCATACCTCAAGGTAACGAGGTTCCATCAATTTCACGAGATCTTTTCCAATGACGTTGATGCAGTTCTCATGAAAATCACCATGATTACGGAAGCTGAATAAGTACAACTTCAGTGATTTTGATTCGACGAGTTTTTCGTCCGGGATGTACGAGATGTAAATCGTCGCGAAGTCCGGTTGATTCGTGATCGGACAAAGACTCGTGAACTCTGGTGCATTGAATTTCACGAAGTAATCATTTTCTGGGTGACGATTCGGGAATGCTTCGAGAACTTCTGGTTGGTATTCAAAAATATATGGTACGGCTTTTTGGCCGAGTAACGATAAGTCATTTAAATCTTCAGGTCGCATGAATCATTTCTCCTTAGACGCCACGATCGTTCGCGAAAACGAGGGCATGTAGTTGTGGTAGGACGCGCGCATGATTGAAGCGTTCATCACGGGCGACGCGTTCCCAAAGTGTTTTTAAATCGTGTAGCATGCGTGGAGCGATCGTTCCTTCTTCATGCGGATCAGGATTACCGAGCGATAGATAAAGTGTCTTTAGCGCATATCGTTCTGAAATCATCGCTGCGAAGTCGAGGTCTTCCTCATTAAAGATGACGATTTTAACAGCACGCTGTTGTTCCGGTAAACGTTTAAAAAAGACATCCAAACGATCGAAATCAATCTTCATCCCACTTGAAGGTGGTTTAGGACTGAGTATGATGTCATCGATATCAAGCAACCAATTTTGCCAGTAAGAACCTTGGGTTTCGACGGACATCGTGATATTTCGTTCTTTTAGTGCCGCAACCAGTGTGCCGATCGATGCATGAAGTAACGGGTTCCCACCAGAAATCGTCACATGTCCGTAAGAGCCGAGTGTATCGAGGCGTTCTATGATCGTCTCTGCCGTCAAGAGTTCGGATTTTTCAGAACCATCCCATGTGAAGGCGGAGTCACACCACGAACAGGAGTAATCGCAACCACCGGTCCGGACGAACATCGTCTTTTGACCAATCGATCGTCCTTCTCCTTGAAATGTTGGTCCGAAAATTTCGAGAACCGGAATTTTTGGTATTTTTGTTAAGGCACTCATGCTTCGTTCATCCACTCACGACGGACTTCAGCAAAAGCAGTCGGTGTCTCATAGAGCTTGACGAATTCGACACGGAGTCCACGCTCATCCGGAAGGTGTTGTCCGAGTGTCTCGAAAATCCAGGCTGCCATGTTTTCAGCTGTTGTATTCATGTATGGTAACGATTCATTCAGGTAGCGGTGATCCAACAGTGGTTCGAGATGTGTTTTGAAGATTTTTTTGAGGTCACCAAAATCGAGTGTCATACCGCGGTGATCCAGAAAACCGCTGATTCCCATATCGACATGGTACGTGTGACCGTGAAGGGCACGACATTTTCCATCATAATCATATAGGTGGTGCGCTGCGTCGAACGTCAGTTTTTTAACGATCATGACGCGAGATTTCGTATAGATAAGCGAGTCGCCAGTCGGGCGCTCGACCGTTTCAGGTGCTTCGTAATTGAATGTCATGTGTGTTGAACCTCCTTGATGTATGCATCTAATCCATTTTTCCGTAATTCACAGGCTGGGCATTCGCCACAACCATCTCCAATGACGCCGTTGTAACACGTCAACGTGCGATTTCGAACGAAATCAAACGCACCGAGCGAATCGGCAAGTGCCCACGTCTCTTTTTTGTCGAGCCACATGAGTGGCGTGTGAAGTACGAATGGATAGTCCATCGCAAGGTTCAATGTCACGTTGAGTGACTTGATGAAGGCATCACGGCAGTCAGGGTAACCGGAAAAGTCCGTTTCACATACACCAGTGACGATATGACGGATTCCGCGTCCTTTCGCAAGGACGGCTGCGAACGAAAGAAACAGATGATTTCGTCCATCTACGAAAGTAGAAGGAAGACCATCTTCATTCGTCGTGATGGTTTGGCTGTGGTCAGTCAAGGCGTTACTCGTCAGTTGACTGAGAAGAGAGAGATCAAGCTCATGGTGTTTGACAGCAAGCTCAGAGGCGATGTCGCGTGCGACTTCGAGTTCTTGTGCATGACGTTGTCCGTAATTAAACGTCACGACTTCGACTTCTTCGTATTGTTTCAGTGCCTGAAACAAACAAGTCGTTGAGTCTTGGCCGCCACTAAAGACGACAAGAGCACGTTCGTTTTTCATAATGTACACTTCCATTCCTAGTTTTTGTAACGGAGGAGGTTACGAACTCCGGAGACATAGTCTCAACTATTCACACTAGCAGAAGCCATTGAAAAAGTCGACGTTTTCTGATGAACACAAAAAAAGAGATGCGTATCGTCGATCGGACGGTACGCATCTCTTGCAAGAAGATTAAAGTGGATAGTGATAGTAGCGTTCTTTGACGAGTAGATCTCGAATGTTCGAATCTTCCGAGATGACTTTCATCAGACCACCTGTTTGTGAAGCATGCGCTTCGAGTGCTTTGATCTTTTGATCCGTATAGGCACTGACATCATGAATGAACGTTCCTTCCCCGAGCTCTTCTTTCGTATTGTTCGCGAAAGCGACCGCAAGAAACTCTGGGCGATCAGCAGGATCCATCATCCGAAGGGCACGAACGACGGCGCGAGCTGTCGCTTCATGATCGGGATGGACCGCGTAACCCGGATAGAACGAAATCAAACGAGTTGGTCGTGTCTGTTGAATCAAGGCAAGAATACGGTCAGCAAGTGCTGCTTCATCCTCGAATTCAACGGTCTTATCACGAAGTCCCCACATTTGGAGATCCGAAATCTTCATTTTTGCAGCAGCATCAATCAACTCGCGTTTACGAATCGTTGCGAGCTGTTCCCGGTTCGTAAAGACAGGTCGTCCCATGTTACGTCCCATCTCACCAAGTGTTAGACAAGCGTACGTGACAGGACCACGGTTTTCAGCGTGTTCGATGATCGTACCGGCAGAACTGAAAGCTTCGTCATCCGGGTGAGGGAAGACGACGAGTAAATGATCTTCGTGTGTCATGCGTCTACCTCCTCTGCACCTTGAGCGAATGGTGTCGGGCTAAGTTCAAAAGCAATCGCAAGACGTCCTTCGATATCGTGACCGGCAATCAACAATTGTTCCCCAGCAAATTCGAAGTCAGTCAATCCTTCACCGTATAACCAGCCGTGGGCAAGTTTCAAACCGATCCGGTAAGGTCCGTTTCCTGTGATCAGACCACGTTCGTAAGTGATTTCCGCATTACGGAAAAACATCCCCGCGCTATGGAAAGTTGGATCTTGGTGCGTCGCGTAGGCACCGTTCGTCGTCTCGACGTGTACATATAACGGTGTATTCGCATGTTCGTCGATATAACGCTGTATTTCTTGTACATCAATGGCTTGCATAAACTTTTCTCCTCTCCTATACAGAAAGAAGTCCGCGGATATCGCGGACTTCTTAAGCGGATCAAGACTGGACTATACGATGTGCAGCGTGATCAGTTGGTCCGACGTATTCATTCAAACGGAATGAATGACGAATCGCGGAAGTGATGAAAGATTTTGCTGTACGGACAGCAGCTTCTACCGATGCACCTTTTGCGAGTTCGGCCGTGATTGCTGCAGAGTACGTGCAGCCAGCACCGTGCGTGTACGGTGTCTCGATTCGTTCGTCCTCAATCAGGATAAACTCTTTTCCGTCATAAAGCACGTCAACTGCTTGTGGATGGTCAATCTTGCTGCCACCTTTGACAAGAACGTATTGCGCACCTTTTTCGTGAATTCGTGCTGCTGCAAGTTTCATCTCGTCGATCGTTGCTGGTGTCTTACCAAGGCCCGACAGTTGTCCGGCTTCGAAGACGTTCGGTGTGACGACCGTCGCAAGTGGTGTCAAGACATCACGAAGTGCGTTTGCCGTATCAGGGTTCAGTACTTCGTCTTCACCTTTACAGACCATGACAGGATCAATCACGACGTTTTGAACGCCGGATGATTTGATTTTCTCAGCTACGGCTTCAATGATTTCGACAGTCGGGAGCATACCCGTCTTCATCGCATCAACACCAATACCTCCAAGGACCGTGTGGATTTGTGTCCGGACGAGTTCTGTGTCGATTGGGTAAACCGCATGGTGCCAAGAGTGATCAGGGTCTTGGGCGACGATGACCGTCAAAGCATTCATTCCATAGACACCAAGTTCTTGGAATGTTTTCAAATCAGCTTGAATACCAGCTCCACCGCTCGTGTCGGAACCAGCAATCGTTAAGGCTTTACGTTTTGTCATGGGGCATTCCTCCTAAAGAAATAGACAATCCTTCTTGTTCTTCATCATAGCGAATTATGGGAAAAACAACAACTGTCGACGCTTCTAACGTACACAAAACCCCACCTCTTTTGAGTAGGCGAGGCAAGTACTTATTTAATGAATAAGAAGTCGAGAATATAGTAGATCAAGGCAGCGAAAGCCATCGAAATCGGCAATGTGATGACCCATGTGATGAGCATACGTTGTGCAGTTCCCCATTTTACACCTTTCTTACGGTGTGATGTACCTACACCCAAGATGGCAGAAGAGATGACGTGTGTCGTCGAAACCGGAAGATGAATCGCTGTCGCTCCAAAGATGATCGCTGCTGATGTTAAGTCAGCTGCAACCCCATTGACCGGACGGATTTTCATGATTTGACCACCAACTGTTTTGATGATCCGCCATCCACCGACAGATGTTCCGAGACCCATCGCGATCGCACATGAGAGTTTAACCCAAGTCGCAACTTCGTGATCTGTTTGATAACCAGATGAGATCAAAGCAAGCGTGATGATCCCCATCGCTTTTTGTGCGTCGTTCGTACCGTGTGTATACGACTGCAAAGCAGCGGTTGCAATTTGAACATGACGGAAGCGACGATTCGTCTTCGCCAAGTTTCCTTTTTTGAAGATGACTTTAAAGATTGCATAAACGATGAAACCAAGTGTGAATGCGAGTACTGGTGAAATGAGCAAGGCTTGAACGATTTTCAAGAAGCCTTTTGCTTCGATTCCTCCGAATCCAACAGAGGCAACAGCAGCACCAGCAATCGAACCAATCAGTGTATGCGAAGAACTTGACGGAATACCGAAGTACCAAGTCAAAAGGTTCCAGGCAATGGCTGAAATCAAGGCAGCGATGACGACGTAGCTACCATGTTCAAGTGTTGACGGGTCAACGATGTCACCAGAGATCGTTTTTGCGACTCCAGTGAACGTGATTGCACCTAGGAAGTTCATCGATGCAGCCAAGATGATGGCATGACGTGGTTTCAAAGCACGAGTCGACACCGAAGTCGCGATCGAGTTCGCTGTATCGTGGAAACCGTTGATGAAGTCGAAGCTAAGTGCGAGAATCACGATTATGGCGGTGATGATAAACAGGCTATCCATCTCGTTAGCTCCTCACTTAAGCGTTTTTCATGATGATCGTTTCAATGACGTTAGCTGCATCTTGGCAGTAGTCCGCGATTGATTCGAGCGATTCATAGATTTCTTTATATTGGATGATTTTAATTGGATCTGTTTCTGTTGCGAACAATGCTTTGATCGATTTACGGCGTAGGTTGTCACAAATCGTCTCTTGTTCTTTGATTTTGATGACGTGTTCACGCATCGGTTGCAATTTACGTGCAACAAGAAGATCCATTGACATCGCGAGTTCTGTGACAGCGATGTTGATTTCATCGACGAACTTGATCATGTGCTCGTCTGCTTGAACGATATTGTAGATTTCGAAGATCGCTGAACATTCTTCAAAACCGTCTAAGACGTCATCAAGTGCGTTAGCAAGTGCGAGTAAGTCTTCACGGTCGATCGGCGTGATGAACGCATTGTTCAAGTCGATGATCAACTGGTGCATCAAATCGTCCCCAGCTGTTTCGAAGTCTTTTACTTTATGTGCAAATTCTTTTACATCCGCGATGCCGTTGATTTTAAAGTCAACGAAGAATTGCGAAGTCGTTTTTAAGTGTCCTGCGATTTCGGATAATTTCACTGCGAATGGATCTTGTTTTTTACTAAACATTTCTTCTGCCTCCATATTAAGAACAAGAATAGAATAGTGAAGTAACTTCACGAGTTCGATTGTAGCAGACGGTATTGTAAATGAATACATTTATGAAGCGTCTTTACGAAATCTTAATAAATCTTAATATGAAGGTGATTGTAGATTTAATAAATTGTCTGACAATGGAAAAATTGAAATGTACTTGATTGAAATGAGTTGGATTACGTTGTAATTGCAAGAGATTGTCTTGTGATTGTAAGAATAAAAGCGCATCAGAAGTGGGAAAAGAGGATATGGCGCATGAAAATCGAATGATATGATTAAGTCTGCGTAATCAGTTAAAAGAGGAGGATTTTATTATGCTCGTACAAAGTTTATGTATTCCGAAGCATCAATGTGTCACGATTTCCGAGACAGCGACGATTCGTGAAGCACTCGACACACTTGAAAAAACCGGATACCGCTGTGTCCCGGTCCTTGACCAATCAGGACAGGACTTCAAGGGCAACATCTATAAGATGCACATCTACCGGCATGGGATGAATGGTGGCAGCTTAGACGACAACGTCATGTCGCTGATTAAGAATACATCCAAATACATCTATACAGGAAGTAATTTCTTTGAAGTCTTCTTCTCGATCAAGGAATTACCGTATATCGCGGTCTTAAATGACGATGGTCATTTCTTCGGTATTCTACCTCACGGAAAAATGCTTGGAATGCTTGAAGAAGCGTGGAACCGTGATTCTGGAAGTTACGTCCTGACAGTAGCCCTAAGTGAACAAAAAGGGGCACTTGAGAAGATCTCGAAGATCGTCAACAAATATTCAACGGTCGCGAGTCTGATGACACTCGATGCGAAGAGTAGCGTCATGCGTCGTGTATTGATTACATTACCGACGGATTGTGACGAGAAGACGAAGAAAAAAATCGTCAAGAAACTTGACGATAAGGGACTTCGAGTCGTTGCTGTCGAAGATTTAGCCGTTCGTGTATAATGGACCCGCACAAGACCAGTTCATGACTGGTCTTTTTTTGAGGGAAAGGAAGGATAGATGATGAAACTATTAATAGTAGGAGCCGGTGCGATGAGTGAGGCACTCGTTCAAGGATGGGTCGCTTCTGGATTTGCACGAGAAGATATCACGATGACGAATCGGAGTGGCGGGATACGCTTGACAGAAGTCGCAGCACGACACGGTGTTCAAACGGTCGAGCAGGAGGACGTCTCCTTATACGATATCGTCATGCTGGGCATGCAACCCGATGGTGTACTCGACTATGTAGCGAATCAACAATGGACGAATCAGACGATTGTTTCGATTGCTGCACATATTACACCATATGAAATCGAACAGTTGGCAAAACGTCCGACAGTCGCTGCCATGCCGAATACTCCAGTCGCACACCGTTTAGGAATGACTGGACTATGGTTCGGCTCACGCGTGAATGAAGAGATCCGAAGTGTAGTCGAGGCATTATTTGGACGTGTCGGAGAAATTGCGGAAGCAAATGAATCGACGATGCCTGCATTCATGGCGGCAGCAGGATGTAGTCCTGCTTTCTTCTATGAAGTCGTAGCTGGCATGGTGCCGGTTTTGACGGATGCTGGTTTTGAAGAAGGAAATGCACGTCGAATCGTTGCTCAAGCGATGAAAGGTTCAGCTGAAATTCTCATGCGCTCCGACGCAAGTACGGATCGTCTGATTGCTGATGTTGCGGCACCTGGTGGACCGACGGATCGTGGCGTCCAAGTGCTACGAGAGCGTCACTTATTCGATACGATGCAAGCGGCACTACGAGAGAGTGCACGCGAAACAGCCGAATAATGGATTCAAAAGAAGCTGACTCAAAAAGAATGACGCGTCTTTTTACGCCCTTATCTTTGTAGAGACTGACATTTGAGTCAGTCTTTTTTTGTTCACGAAAGTTTCACGTGAAACATAAACAAAGCGATTGCATCTTCAAATAAGAATTCGTACACTGTAAAAAGAAACCGTCCAGACGGTACAGTAAATATGAGGGAAGGGGGAGACTATTGGCCAGTGCAAAAGCGCAAGAGACTCGTCGTCGGATTCTTGAAGCAACGACGACGATTATTTTGCAACAAGGATTCACCCAATTGACGCTTGAAGAAGTAGCGAAACAAGCAAATGTCTCAAAAGGTGGACTATTGTATCATTTCGCTTCGAAGGAAGCTTTATTAATGGGGGTCATCGAGGCGCAAGAAGCACGACAATTTGAACTATATGAACAGCATCAGTTGACGATGGGACCGATGGAAGCGTTCGTGACGTTGCAAATCCAGCAACAAGAGGAGTTCCATCTCGACATGGATGCGCTTCTTTACTTGTTGTCCTTGTTAAAGGATCATGCGACGTTCGTCGAGGAACGAAAGCGACAAGCGGAGCAGTTCTTCCGCCAACTGACAGAACAGATGGATCCGGTTGAAGTGTTATCGATTCGCTTTACATTAGACGGTTTGAAATTGTCGGAGCATTTTCAGTTCGGCGCACCGTCTCCAGATGTGCGAGAACGATTAATTCAGCAATTAATAGAACGTGCACGACGACTAGATAAACAAATTGAAGAGTGAGGGAGAACCATACGATGAAAAAGATCATCCAGTTTTCGGTGAACAATAAGTTTGCCCTCTGGCTCATGACGATTATCATCACGGTTGCCGGTATTTATGCGGGAACATCGATGA
The DNA here is from genome assembly GCF_002396765.1 of Exiguobacterium sp. UBA5002. Taxonomy (NCBI): domain Bacteria; kingdom Bacillati; phylum Bacillota; class Bacilli; order Caryophanales; genus Exiguobacterium; species Exiguobacterium sp. UBA5002. The sequence continues at coordinate 48,654 of NZ_DGYQ01000040.1, read as the reverse complement.
AGCTCGAGACATTGCCAGACATCACGACACCGACCGTGTCGGTGACGACGATTTATCCAGGTGCTACACCAGAACAAGTTCTAGATGAAGTCAGTCGAGAACTTGAAAGTAAGGTCGAAAATTTATCAGGAGTCGATACTGTACGTTCGACGTCCTTCCAAAATGCATCGAACCTACAAATCGACTATAACTTCAGTACGAATATGGAAGAAGCCGAGCAAAAAGTAAAAGAAGCTCTTTCAAACGTCGAATTGCCGGAAGGTGTTCAGGAACCACAAGTATCACGGATTTCCTTTGATGCATTCCCAGTCATCGGTTTTGCCGTTTCGGATAAGGAACGATCCCTATCTGAATTGACGAAACTCGTTGAAAACGAACTTCAACCAAAGCTTGAAGGAATCGAAGGGGCGCAGACGGTTCAAGTCGCGGGTCAAGAGATTCGCCGGATCGAAATTCGCTTCGATGAGAAAAAACTCGAACGTTACGGTCTAACCGAAGAGAATGCGAAACAATTAATTCAAGCTAATGATTCCCGTTTAGCGCTTGGCTTGTACGAGTTGGGAGATAAGGAACAAGCAGTCGTATTAGATGGAAAAGCAACGACGGTCAAGGAATTAAAAGATCTTCGTCTTCCATATACGCCGCCAGTATCGAATACTCCTGAAGCAGGACAAGCAGGACAAGCAGGACAAGCAGGACAAGCTCCATCGTCAGCCCCTGCGGCATCCCAAACGACACCAGCGACAGGCGCAACGTCCGGTCAGGCAACACAGACGGCGCCAACGCAAGTACCAACTGTCACGTTGTCGCAAGTTGCGACGATTGAGGATAAAGGGATCGAGGAATCGATCTCGCGTTCGAATGGTGAACGATCGATTGGTGTTCAAGTAACAAAGTCGCAAGATGCGAATACAGTCGATGTCGTCAATGCAGTCAAGCAGACGATCAAAGACTTCGAAAAAGAAAACGGTTCGGTCAATGCATCTGTGACACTTGATCAAGGTAAACCAATTGAGGAATCCGTTTCGACGATGATCAGTAAAGCATTGATTGGTGCGTTATTTGCGATTGTCATCATCTTGCTGTTCTTACGAAACATTAAATCAACGATCATTGCTGTTATTTCGATTCCGTTATCCCTTCTGATGGCAATTCTTGTCTTGAAGCAGATGGATATTTCCTTGAACATCATGACACTCGGAGCGATGACGGTCGCGATTGGTCGAGTCGTTGATGATTCCATCGTCGTCATCGAAAATATTTATCGTCGTTTGACGGATCCGGCGGAAAAGTTAAAAGGAAAAGAACTGATCATCAGTGCAACACGAGAGGTCTTCATTCCAATCGCTTCGTCGACAGTCGTTACGATCGCGGTCTTCTTGCCACTCGGATTCGTTACGGGATTCGTTGGTGAGCTGTTCTTACCATTCGCTTTGACAGTCGTCTTTGCACTGTTCGCGTCCTTGATCGTTGCGGTTACGGTCGTTCCGATGTTCGCGGATTCGCTCTTTAAGCGTGGTAAAGCACCAAAACCGGAAAAAGAAGAGGGCGGAAAGTTGGCGAATGGGTATCGCCGTATGCTGAATTGGTCTCTTAACCATAAACTCATCGTCTTTGGTCTTTCAGTCTTGCTTTTGATCGGTAGTTTTGCTCTCGTACCAACGATTGGTGTCAACTTCTTGAATCAAGAAGGAGAAAAGACACTCTACGTCACGTACAATCCAAAACCAGGTCAAACGTTGGATGATTCGTTAAAAGCAGCTGATCAAGCAGAAGATTATTTCAACAAACAAAAAAATATCGATAATCTTCAGTTTACCGTCGGTGGAGAAAATCCATTGAATCCAGGGAATACGAAACAAGGGGTCTTCATCGTCCAATACGATCCAGACACGGAAGATTTCGCAGATGTTAAACAGACAGCCATCAAACAGCTGAATGCTGACATTCCGACAGGAGAATGGAAAGAGCAAGACTTTAGTGGTGGCGCAGCTTCGTCAGGCGTCTCGTATTCAATCTTTGCGAATAATATTGAAGATTTAGAAGCAGTAACACCGAAATTCGTTGATGCGATCGAAGGTGAATCGAAGTATGTTCGAAAAGTAACGACAGATTTAAAAGAAGCGTATACGCAATATACGTTCGAAGTCGATCAGCAAAAAGCGGCTGAATTCGGCGTTTCAACAGCACAACTTGCGCAAGGCATTGCTAATGTCCAAGGAGAAGAAAAACCACTTTCTACTATTAAGGTAGATGGGAAGGAACTCGATGTCATCGTTCCAAACGAACAAACGACATACGATTCCGTTCAAGATTTGGAAGAGACGGATGTCGTGACACCGCTTGGCGTTCGCAAATTGTCCGATTTCGTTGAAGTGAAGAAAGGAACGACTCCTGATTCGCTCAACGAACGTGATGGAAAACTCGTCGCTACCGTTACAGCAGAACTAAAAACGGATAAAGCAACAGAGGCTTCTCAAGCGATTGAAAAGTCCGTTAAAAACATTGATCGTCCGACAGGCGTCTCGTATGAGCAAGGCGGAGTCACAGAGCAGATCCAAGAGTCGTTCACACAACTTGGTCTAGCAATGGCAGCAGCTGTAGCGATCGTCTATCTTGTCCTCGTCATTACGTTTGGAGGAGCATTGACACCACTCGTCATCTTGTTCTCACTTCCATTCGCAATCATCGGTGGACTGGTTGCTCTGTTGATTACAGGAGAGACGATTTCTGTATCATCCTTGATTGGTGCTTTGATGTTGATCGGAATCGTCGTGACGAATGCGATCGTCTTGATCGACCGTGTCATTCATAAAGAAGCGGAAGGTTTATCGACGCGTGAAGCACTACTCGATGCAGCAGGTACACGTTTACGTCCAATCTTGATGACAGCACTTGCGACGATTGGTGCACTTGCACCACTTGCGCTTGGACTCGAAGGTGGCGCATTGATTTCAAAAGGGTTAGGTGTGACGGTCATCGGTGGACTGACAAGTTCGACGTTGTTGACACTCCTTATCGTGCCGATCGTCTATGAATTCTTAGCACGTTTCCGTAAAAAGAAGTCAATTGATTCTTGAAAAAACGATTAAGTGACTCAAACTGACAGGTATGTAGAAATGGCTATCCTAAGCCGTTCTACAACCTGTTTTTTTATTTTGTTACAAAAGTATTACGAAAAATAATGCGCGTTAAAGAACTGTAATATGATGAAAATCTGGAACATGATAGGATAAATACAGAAATTATCTGACAATTCAGACGTACAATACATTCATATATAAGAGGAGAATGAATCGATGAAAGCTGTCACTCGTGTTTTGTTAACCTTAACGTTACTCATCAGTAGTTGGACACTCGTCCCAGCATCAACGCAAGCTGCAACAAGTAAAAAAGTAGTGGTGTCAGTGGATGTGCTGAATATTCGTGCAAAAGCTGCTGTATCAAGTAAACGAGTCGGGCAATTGAAACTTGGACAAGCTGTAACCGTCGTAGGTCAGGTTAAAGAATGGTATCAAATTCGTCATCAAGGGAAATCAGCATACATCGCCTCTACATACACGAAAGCATATAACGCTAAAGCGACGAAAGGTCTTAGTAAAACAGGATCAACGATCGTTTCGGTAGCAGAAGGTCTCAAAGGACGTCCTTATGTTTTTGGTGCGACAGGTCCTGTTAGCTTTGATTGCTCTGGATTTACACGTTACGTTTATCAAGCATTAGGAAAATCACTCCCACGTACGGCAGCGGCTCAATACTCAGCAACAAAACGTACGGCACCTGGCGCTGGGGATCTCGTCTTCTTTACACATGGAAGTGGGATTCAACACGTTGGAATCGCTGTCGATGGCGGTACGATGATCAATGCGAACTCGTATTATGGAAGAGTCGTCAAAGAATCGTTCCGTGGCGGTTACTGGGGATCACGGTATGTAGCGGCAGGAACTCTTTAAACGAAATGAAGCGACGAATTCAAATCGATGAACTCGTCGCTTTTTTATATGGATTCAGGTATAAGGAAGAACGGTCGTTCCAGCAATGAACGTTGACGGTACTTCGATTTGCGGACGAATATTCATATCGTTTCGAACTGTTAGCTGAAAAGCATGTCGTCCGATCGTGGCATACGGAATCGCGATCGTCGTCATCGATAAGACTTCAGCAAGCTCACTTCCATCAAAGCCAATGACAGAGAGATCTCCCGGGACCTGGTAGCCTTGTTTTCGTAGTTCCAAGATCAGTCCCGCGGCAACGTGATCACTGGCAGTCAAGATGGCGCTCGGTCGTTGTTTCTGTTGCATCCAGCGCCTTGCGACGTTCGCACCATCTTCGATCGTCAATGTCTGTTCATAGACGAACGCGTCACTGACAACTTCTTGATACGCATGTTTACGCGCCAAACTATTCGTACTGTCGGGGCGCCAGAGACAAATACCAATGCTTGTATGTCCTTGTTGTCGTAGATGTGCAAGTCCCTGTTGAAAGGCCGTATAGTGATCGATATAGACAGCAGCGACGTCTTCGTGGTGTTCACAAAAGACAATCGGTCCATAGCGTTCATACGATAAAATCGCTGATAAGGGAAGACTGTGCGACACGACGATGAGTGCGTCGATTTCCTGTTGCGCCAGCGCATCCAGTGCCAGTTGTTCATGCGTTTCCACATAATTCGTTTGCCACGTCAAGAACCGATAGCTCGCGTCAAAGGCGGCTTGCGCGATGCCTTGGAGAATGGCAGCGTGATATGGATGATCAACGAACGGAAGCATGACTCCGACCGTTTTTGTCATACCCGTCGATAGATGGACGGCAGTCTGATTACGGATATATCCGAGTTTTTCGATAGCTTCTCGAACAGCTTGTCGCTTCTCGTTCGCAACGTAAGGATGATCATTTAGTACACGTGAGACTGTCGTAACGGACACGTTGGCTTCACGTGCCAAGTCTCGGATGTTCGTCATCGCGCATCCCTCCTGGATTACATCTTACGAGATAATCGTCGTTCAAGTCGGCGCCAATCCTGTCGAGAGACGGGAGCCGAGAATGGAGCTGTCTGCTCAGCCAGTTCATTGATCTTTGAGAGCAGTCTCGTTTTTTCTTGAGGAGACAAATCAGGGTATTGATCAACCAACGTGTGCTGACACAAATAATAACCTGCTGGTGTGTGCAATTGTTCAATCGCCCATTCAAAAGCAACATTCCGCTTGAATAGCTGGGTTAACCGAGTATGGATCGACATGATGATTACCTCCTTTTTAGTGTATATCAAGACGATAGGGTATGAAACGCGTTTCACGGCAAGAACTATTTTTGAGCAATGGATTGATTGAGAAAATTCAGCAAGAATTGACCGAGTAGACAAAGAAGTCTATGATTGTGACGATACAACACAAAGAGGGGCGAACGTAAAATGGAATCGACAGACTCGAAGCTGGCATTAAAAATGCTCGTTGTTCTATCTCGGACGATGCATGCGGTGACGGAGCAAGTAAAGGCAGACATCAAAACACATCAGTTGAATTTATCGGAATTCGGAGTTCTTGAATTGCTGTACCACAAAGGGGACACGCCTCTACAACAAATTGGCGATAAGATTCTATTAACGAGCGGAAGTGTGACGTATGTCGTGGATAAACTTGAAAAGCGTGGGTTGATTGCGCGAAAATCATGTGCGACGGATCGTCGTGTCACGTTTGGGACATTAACGGAAGCTGGACGCGAACTAATGGAAGAGACATTCCCGAAGCATGAAGCCTTTTTAGCAGACTTATTTAAGGATTTGTCGGTTTCTGAAAAGGAACAGTTGATTGATCAGTTGAAACGAATCGGTTTACGAGCCGAACATTATACGCCACTCGAAAATGTGTAAGGATTAGCACTCATAAGATCAAGAAAGCTCAGGTCACGGACTTGAGCTTTTTTTTTATTTGTTTAGAAGTCAAACTGATTGACAAACGAAAAGGTGGTTGGTATGTTTAGTTACAGAATTTACTTTAAATAAAAGGGAGAAATAATAATGACTAAATTACTTTATATAACTGTTAACCCGAAAGCTACAGAACATTCTTTCAGCCTTCAAGTCGGTGAAGCATTCCTCGAAAGCTACAAAGCAGCGAATCCTTCAGCTGAAGTAGAAGTTCTTGATCTATATAACGAAACAGTCCAAGAAATCGATACAGATGTTCTTAGCGCATGGGGCAAATTCGCAACAGGCGAAGAGTTAACAGAAGTGGAGATCGCAAAAGTCGGTACGATGACAAAACATCTCGAGCAATACATGGAAGCAGATGAGTATGTCTTCGTCACACCAATGTGGAACTTCTCTTTCCCAGCACGTCTCAAAATGTACATCGACAGCGTTCTTCTTGCAGGTAAAACATTCGCTTATACTGCAGAAGGTCCAAAAGGCTTGATGGAAGGCAAAAAAGCACTCCACATCCAAGCAACAGGTGGCGTCTACACAGGATCTGGTCTCAACTTCGGTGATGACTACCTCCGTCAAGCGCTTGCTTTCACTGGTGTAACAGATTACGATGCACTCTTCATCGAAGGTATGGCAATGAACCCAGAAAAAGCAGAAGAGATCAAAGAAGCAGCAATCGCTAAAGCAAAAGAACTCGGTCGTTCATTCTCGACTGTCAACGCATAAGATAAGCGTCAAAAAGGCTCCCGCCGTGTCGGGAGCCTTGAGACTGAAGACAAAGCGTAATTTTTCTCTTAACGAGAAAAATTGCGCTTTTTTGTTCATCTCGCATCGTTTTCCTGGGACAAGCATCGGGCTGCTTCACTTCGTTGCAGGGTCGCTCTTGCTTGTGTCTCGCCTGAGGAAAGGGCGTGAAAGGACGCGTCATTTTTTAAGTCAGCCCTTTTTGTGTGTGCTCAAGAGAGCGTTGATTTTTTACGAAGCACAAGCGTCAGGAAAAGTAACAAATCCTTGAGTTTTTCGAATCCACGAGGATGCGTCGAGATACGATAGAGCCACTCTAGCTTGAAGCGACGGAATAATTTAGGCGCGCGCTTACTGTGTCCGGACCAGACGTCGAACGCACCACCGACACCGATAAAGATGCCGTGATCGACTTGATCATAGATGGAAGCGATCCATTCTTCCTGTTTTGGCGCACCGAGTGCGACGAGAACAAGATCAGCGTCTGCTTCTGTAATGGCTTGCGTTGCTTCTTCTGTCTTTCCAAAACCATGAAACGTTCCAACGAAGTGGATGTTCGGAAAACGAATCGATAACTGACGGATCAACGATTTCATGACTTCCGGACGTCCACCGAGTAAAAAGACACGCTTCTCGAGTGCGTCTGCCGTCCGCAATAGTTCACGTGCCGTCTCGATTCCCGGCAATGTCGCAGTGAGCGGTGCTCCCATCCGTTTACTGGCAGCCGTCACACCGATTCCGTCTGGTGTGATGAACGTCGCCCGTCGTAAGATGGCATCGTAAGAAGGTTCGCGTAATGCACGCAACACGAGCTCGGGATTCGCTGTGACAAGAAAGGCTTTTCCGCGGTCGTGTAAGATTGTTTTAATATGGGTATACCATTGCGAAGGTGTCGCATCGACGAATGGTAGTCCGAATAATTGTTTTGTCTGAATCATAGTTTTCCACCTCATCATCCATCATAGCAGAATCAAGACGGACGAACAGCGACTTGAGACTGAAAAAGGAGCGGATTCACGTGCATCCATCTTGGCAAACCGTGTTAAAAGAAGAAAAGGAAAAACCCTATTTTCAAGAACTGTGGGCTTTTTTGAAGGAAGCCTATCAAACGACGACCGTCTACCCTCCGAAAGAGCGGATTTTTCATGCGTTCGATGCAGTCGCGCCAGAAGATGTCCGGTGCGTCATCTTAGGGCAAGATCCCTACCATGGTCCACGTCAGGCGAATGGACTCAGCTTTTCTGTCCATGACGGAGTTCCGATCCCGCCGTCCCTTCGAAACATGTATAAGGAACTCGTCGCGGATATCGGTTGTCCGGCTCCGACATCCGGAAATCTCGAAGCTTGGTCACGACAAGGTGTCTTTTTACTGAATACGTCGCTCACGGTTGAAGAAGGAAAAGCGGGATCGCATGCTAAAAAAGGCTGGGCATCATTCACGGATCGGGTCATTGAAGTCCTAGGAACACAGACACAACCGATCGTGTTCATCCTATGGGGAAATCACGCGAAGAGTAAAAAGGTGCTGATTGATACGAATCGTCATCTTGTTCTCGAAGCCGTTCATCCAAGTCCCTTATCAGCGAGCCGAGGATTTTTCGGTAGCAAACCTTATTCGCAAACGAATGCTTGGCTGAAAGAGCAGGGAAGAGAGCCAATTGACTGGTGTTTATCGTAAATCAAAAGCGTGTGTTCCGTTGAATGCGGAATACACGCTTTTTTGAGTTACTCAGTGACTTGAGATAGTCGGTTCTTCATCCATCATGAACTTTTCGACGACGAGGGCGACACCATCTTCATCATTCGAAGCGGTCATATACTGGGCTTTTTCTTTAACGGTATCGGCTGCATTCGCCATCGCGACGCCAAGACCTGCCCATTCGATCATCGATAGATCGTTGTTGCCGTCTCCACAAGCAATGACTTCTTCCTGAGCGATACCAAGCTTCTCAGACAGTAAGGCAAGGCTTGTGCCTTTTGTGACACCGTCTTCCGTGAATTCAAGGAAAAATGGCTTTGAGCGAGCAACCGCGAGTTCCCCTGCAAGCTCTTGTTGAAGCGTCTGCTCGACCCGCGCGAGGTGTGTCTCTTCTGCCATCATTAAACACTTGACGACAGGTGTTTGAATCGCTGTTTTAAAATCAGCGACGGGAATGACGTCCATACCAGTCAATTGTCCTTCGAGTGTCGTATACTCGTTCGGTTGTTCTGTCAGAATCTCATGTCCGACATACGTGTGAATGTAGACATCCTCCCGTTTACTTACATCATAAAGACGATGGACCGTCTCCGGAGAGAGGGTACTGAGGAAAAGTGATTCGTTCGTTTTGCAATCGATGATCGAAGCTCCGTTGAAGCTCAGGATGTAGCTTCCGTATCGTGCGAGTTCTAGTTCTTCTGCAAGATCAAGCATCGCATATGTCGGACGACCGCTTGCAAGAACGACTTTCTTCCCGCGACGTTGCGCAGCAAGTAAGGCTTCTTTCGTACGTGGTGAAATCGTATGATCACTTGTCAACAAGGTATCATCTAAATCGAGAACAATCATTTTGTACGTCATACATTCAAACCCCTTTCAATTATCTGTATATCGTAACAACTTGTGTCCCATTCGACAATATACTCTCCATTGAGAGAGTATGATAAAGTGGAAACAGAGCCAGTACGGAAAGGATTCCAACTTTATGAAATATCTCTTCATGATCATATCAAGTCTATTATTAGCAGGATGCAGTACGATGTTTCCGCATCCCGCCTCTCTACTCGAACATCCGTCCCTTCCGGCATGGGAGCAGTCGTTGAAAGAGCGGATTGACCGCGATTTGCCGAAACAGGCAGAAATCGTGGCGCCACGAAATCAAGCAGTATCCCGTCTATATGAACTCGTTGATTTAGATCGAAACGGTAAGGATGAGGCGATCACCTTCTACCGTAGTGAGCAGGATGGACGTTTCACGATTCATCTTCTCGTTCATGAACGACAAGGTGAAAAATGGCGACTTGTGACACGGCAGACAGTTGCTGATGGGCGAGCCATCGATCGACTCGAAGTCGTATCTGACGCGCAACATAAACAAAACCATTTAGTCATCGGGATTACCAGTTATGGTGAAAACACGTTATATATCATTGAACAGCTGTTGTCGAAGCAACGAGATGTCACGAAGGTGGATCGGTATGACCGCCTGTCGGTGAATGATTTGAATCAAGATCGCGAGCGAGATATGGTGCTTCTACAAAAGGGAAGTCCATCTCGTTTGATCTATTATAAGGATATCTTGTCGGAAAAGCGTCAAGAGACGACGCTAGCGACAAAAGATGGCGATTTATTCGCAGAACATGATTTATTTGAAGTCGATACGATCAATGCTGCGCGCAATAAAGGCTTGATTGTCTCTTATACACGTGATGCTAAGATGCACATCGCATTATTCCGTTTAGCGAACGATACGTTGGAACAAGTGCGCTTCGGTCAAGTCGATGAGATCGTTGAACCGATGTATACGTTTCCGAAGGATGTCGATCAAGACGGAATCGTCGAGTTCGGTCATCAATATACGCCGGGCGGTAGTGAAGGGCGTGAAGGTGAGCCGAAACCACGTATTACCGCGTACTACACATGGAATGGATCGGACAATCCGCCATTTCTTGAGAGTGGATTCGAACTACGGGAAGAGCAGTACATTGATCAGGAATACAATTTCGTTATGCGTTTCCCGGCCAATTGGGCGACACGGGAAACGATCGAAAAACGTGAAAATCGCGTTCGTTTCATCAATCGGGATACGAAGCAGGTTGATTTTGAATTAGAGATCATTCCAAAGAATCAATACATTGCTAGTGACCAAAAACGAAAAATTAAAGAGGGCATCGATTATGTCTATGTGATCGATGCGACGAAGGATTATGAAATGTTCGTCAATCGTGTCACACTCGTGGAATAAAGAATCAGGGGGAGAAAAGAATGACCAAAATACTAGTAGCCGAGGATGAACACGCGATTCGCAGTTTCATCGTCATCAATTTGAAACGGGCAGGCTATGACGTCATTGAAGCAGAAAACGGAAAAGAGGCACTCGCGCAATTTGATCAACAAACCTTTGATATTCTGTTACTGGATATCATGATGCCGGAAGTCGATGGTTTCGCTGTCTGTGAACAGGCGCGGGCGAAGGATGAAGTGGTCGGGATCATCATGCTGACGGCACGGACGCGAGAAGAGGATAAAGTCATGGGACTAAGCGTAGGGGCGGATGACTACATCGCGAAGCCGTTCAGTCCAGCAGAATTACTCGCACGTATCCAGTCGCTCCTGCGACGGGTAGAGACATTACGCCGCAGAAAACAGCCGCGTGAACTCATCTCTGGACCGTTCCGAATTGATTTAGGAGCGAAGCGTGTCCAAAAAGACGGCATTGACGTCGAAGTGACGCCGACTGAATATGATTTACTTTGTCATTTCATTAAAAATGAGGATCAAGTCATGTCGCGAGATGAATTACTCGATGCGGTATGGGGTGAGAATTACTTTGGTGATCGGAAGACGGTCGATGTCAACATTCGCCGTCTTCGTCAAAAAATCGAAGAGAATCCAGCGGAACCGAAGTTCATTGAGACATTGTGGGGACATGGATACAAGTGGCGTAACGAAGAATGAAGCGCCAGATATTGATGCGGTTCATGACGATTATCACGGTGACAGTCTTACTCGTCATCGGGATCCTCTCGTTCGTGACCTATAACTATTACTACGTGACGGCGACGGATGTCTTGAAACGCCATGCGAATGCGAGTGCTGTCTTATTTGCGAATAGTGGCCTTGCTTATGATTACGCTGATTCAGAAGCGACAATCCATGATGTACTTGATTCTTATGCTTATCCAGACGCTGAGATCGAAGTGTTGGATGCGACAGGGATTCCACGTTACTCTTCGACCGGATTCATCTCGGAACGTAAGTTGACGCTAGAGGCGATCAATCAAGTAAGAGCGGGACAGACCGTCACGAAACGATATGACGATGAGGCGACGGGAGAACATTTACTGGAAGTAACAGAACCTGTCGTGTCGTTTGGTCAGACGACGGGAGCGCTTCGTTATACGACGTCGCTTGAGCGAATCGATCGACGTGTGATCGAAATTTGTTTAGCGATCGTCCTCCTGGGTACAGTAATTTGGGGACTTGCCTTCATCTATTCCTCACGTCTCGTCTCGTCGATCGTCCGACCGATTCAAGAAGTCATCGGAGCATCGGATCAAATTGCGAAACAGCATTACGACGTCAAGGTGAACGAGGAATACTCGTTCGAGCTTGGAGAACTAGCCCGGACGATCAATTATATGGGACAACAGATCAAACAGCAGGAAACATTAAAAGATGAATTCATTTCTGGTATTTCCCATGAATTACGGACACCGTTGACATCGATCAAAGGCTGGAGTGAGACATTACTCGTCGAACAGGATCAGTTGCCGGAAGAGGCGTCGCTTGGGATGGGCATCATTCATTCAGAGACGGAGCGTTTGATTTCGCTCGTTGAGCAGTTACTCGATTTCTCAAAACTCGAGACGAGTCGTCTCGTCCTATACCGTCAGGAAGTCAACTTAACGGAAATCATCGAGACCGTAACAGCGCAACTTCGTCAAAAGCTGGAAGAGAAAAATGTTCAGATCGTGCAAAAGTTACCGGCGCAAGTCATTGGTCTATACGACGAAAACCGATTGAAACAAGTCTTCTTGAACCTGCTTGATAATGCGATCCGCTTTTCTCCAGTCGGTGGCACGATCACGATTCGACTCGTTCGTTCAGAGCGTGTGTTGTTCCTCTCCTTCAGTGATGAAGGACCTGGCATTCCGAAAGAGCACTTACGTCACGTCACAGAAAAGTTCTATCAAGTGCAAAAAGGAAAGGGCGGAACGGGACTCGGGCTATCGATTTGTCGAGAGCTTGTTGAAGCACATGAAGGCAAGCTATTTATTGATAATCAGCCAGAAGGCGGCGTCATCGCGACGATTCTGCTCCCTGTCACGAAAGCGTAAACACTCAGACAGGCAGAGTGAAACAGAAACTGGTAAAGTAAAGTGGATTATAGTACGAAATGGATCAGATGATAGGAAACGGAGGAATCAGTCATGGCACTTGGTGTTTCAAATGGTACGCTTCAACCGCTCTCCGGAAAACCGAATGCGGTATCTACTCAAACCGATCTACAGGATATGAAAATGCGTCCGCTCCCGTTCAAAGAAACGCTTGCGGATTCGAAGTTCCACCTCTTACGTATTCTACAAAGCCTCGACCGAGTCAAAATCGTTAAGGAGGAAGGAACATACATCCATGCCATCTTCACGAGTAAAGTCTTTCGCTTCAAGGATGACGTCGAATTTTACTTCGATGAAGCCGCACAAGTGATTCATTTCCGTTCGGCATCACGTGTCGGATACTCTGACTGGGGCGTCAACCGTAAACGGATGGAAGACATCACACGTCGGTATGAGGAGGGTTTGCGATGAAGACCTATCAATTAGTTGTCATCGGTGGTGGTGCAGCCGGAATGACGATTGCTGCCGGTGCAGCAAGTCTTGGTGCACATGTTGCCCTGATTGAACGTCATGCACATCTAGGTGGAGATTGTCTCCATTATGGTTGTGTTCCTTCAAAGGCTTTGATTGAAGCCGCACACGACGTGCACGTCATGAAGCGGACGGCTGAAAAATACAACGTGACGCTGAACGGAGACGCGGTCTATTCTAAAACGAAAGCAAGCGTTGATCGTGCGCGTAACATCATTCAATCCCATGATGGAACGAAACGATTTGAAGATCTTGGTGTCGATGTCTATATCGGAGAAGCGACATTCCTTAGTGCACATGAAGTCGAAGTAGCGGGACAGCTTGTCGTTGGTGAAAAGTTTGCGATCTCAACAGGATCCCAACCGATCATTCCACCGATTGATGGGCTAGATACGATCGATTATTTAACGAACGAGACGATCTTTGAATTAACAGAGCGTCCTGTGCGGCTGCTCGTTATTGGTGGTGGGGCGATCGGTCTTGAGCTGTCGCAAGCTTACGCGCACCTCGGAACGGAAGTCACAGTTATCGAGGGCATGAAGACGCTGCTCGGAAAAGAAGATCGTGACATGGTCGAAGTCATTCAACGTCAGCTCGAGCAAGAATTGACGTTGCATCTCGATACGAAGGTCACGCATGTCCGCAAGTCAGCTGGAGGCATCGAAGTGACGGTCGAAGCAAATGGGGAATCACGTGTCATCGAAACGGATGCCGTTCTTGTCGCGGTCGGTCGTAAGCCACGCATCGAAGCACTACGTCTCGATCGAGCCGGTGTACACGTCGAAAAAGGATTCGTTCAGGTCGATGGTTCACTTCGCACAAGTCAACGACACATCTTTGCGGTCGGAGATACGATCAACTCGCTCCCATTTACGCATGTCGCAGGGCTTGAAGGAAAAACGGTCGTCACGAATGCTTTATTCGGTCTACGGACGAAGCCGGATTATCGGGCGGTTCCATGGGTCACATTCACGACGCCTGAATTATTCCATCTCGGATTGACGGAAGACGAGGCACGCAAGAAACATGGGGAGATCAAGGTCTATCAGACCGGTCTCGATGAAGTCGATCGTTTCGTCATCAATGGTCAGACAGAAGGGCGCGTCAAGCTCATCGCCGATAAGCGTGGAAAACTGATTGGAGCACATGCAATCGGAGAACAAGCGGGTGAGTGGATGCAAGAAGTCGTCTATGCGATGGCACGTAAAGATAAGGTCGGTCAATTGTCGCGTGTCGTCCACCCATATCCGATCCGTGGTGCTGCTGTTCAGCGTGCTGCTGATGTCTACTGGCGTGAACGTCTATTCGCTGGTCCGATCCCAAAATGGTTGAAACGTTATTTCGACTGGAAACAAGGAGAATGATTCATGCAACAACCTGCTACTAAACGGAATTTCGTTCCGCTCGTCATCCTGCTGACGCTTGTCATCAATTTGCTCGTGGCCCTTTTATTCTTTGCGCCACCAGTACAAGTTGATTCAGGATTCGATTGGACGTTGCTTCCTTTTTTGAATGCCATCTTCAATAGTTTTACCTTCATGCTGTTGCTCGGCGCTTGGATTTCCATTCGTCGTGGCAATCGGGTGAACCATCGTCGCTTCATTGGTGGTGCGATGATGACGACGACTTTATTCTTAATTTCGTACGTCACGTATCACGCCGTCAGTGAATCGACGAAATTCGGGGGCGAAGGTTTTGTTCGCCCTGTCTATTTCTTTATCCTGATTACGCACATCATCCTAGCTGCAGTCATCGTTCCACTTGTCTTGATGTCACTCGCGCACGCTGTGAATCAAAACTTCGAGAAGCATAAAAAGTGGACACGCTTTACGATGCCGCTTTGGTTATACGTCAGTTTGACCGGTGTCATCGTCTATATCATGATTCGTCCGTATTATTAAAAAAAGCTCCTTCGTGGCAACCACGAAGGAGTTTTTTTACGTTCAGGATTCGACTTTTGTTTCGTCGAGTACATTCGCTTTTAAGTCGATCAATGGTCGAATCAACACTTCGACGCGTCGATTCTGACTGCGACCTGCTTCCGTTTGATTGGACGCGATTGGTTGGAATTCACCGTAACCGCTGACGGTGAAGCGTTTTGGTTCAAGCTTTGGATTCCGTTGTAAGGCACGCATGAAACTGATCGCCCGGTCCGCACTCAGTTCCCAGTTCGAGGGATACTGTGCTGTGTTGATTGGAATATTATCTGTATGTCCAGACACTTGAATCTGACGTTGTCCTGCCTTGACGAGCAGTGCGCTCATCCCTTCGGCAATTTGAAGCGAGCGTCCCCTTACTTCTGCCTGGGCTGGCGAGAACAGTGCTCGGTCACGAATCGTAAAGACGAGTCCTTCATTCGTGATTTCGACCTTGATGTCTTTTTCAAGTTTCTCATTCTTAATGTATTGATTGGCTTCTTCTTTGATTTTTTCGAGTTCTGCGATTTCATAGCTTTGTGCCTTCGTCCGGGCATCGAGTTTTTTTGAATCCTCTTCTTCTTGAGTGGAGAGCGAGCTGTTCGTGATCATCCCTGAGCCACCGTTGAAGACGGAGCTAAACGACTGGGACATTGCTTTTAGTTTCACAGCATCGACATTACTCGAAGCAAACAGAACGATGAAGAGCGCGAGAAGCAAGGTCAATAAGTCGGCGTAGGGAATTAACCAGCCTTCGGAGATATGTTCGTCATGCGGCTTCTTTTTCCGCTTCATAGTTCGCACGCTCCTTCGGTGTCAGGTACACGAGTAGCTTATCTTCTAAGTTCTTCGGGGATTCACCGTTTTGAATCGAGAGAATCCCTTCAATCATCATTTCATATAACTGAATCTCGCTTGCTGATTTTTGCTTCAGCTTTGTTGCGAACGGGAACCACAGGACATATCCGGTGAAAATCCCGAATAGTGTTGCGATGAAGGCACCTGAAATCGCGTGACCTAATTTTTCGATATCCGATAAATCGGATAGGGCGGCAACGAGACCGACAACGGCACCGAGAACCCCAAGCGTTGGTGCGTAGGTACCGGCTTGCGTGAAAATGTTCGCATTCGCATGATGGCGTTCTGTCATATTTTCGAGGTCACGTGTCATGACGTCCTCGACATATTCGGATGGTTGTCCATCGATGACCATCATGACGCCACGCTTCATGAAGGCGTTATCGACTTCTTCAAGTGCTGATTCGAGAGATAACAGACCTTCTTTACGTGCTTGCGTCGAGAGTGTCAGAAACTGTCCGAGTAAGACTTGTTTCGTCATTAATTTTTGTTCGAAAAAGATGACTTTAAACAAGGCAGGTAAGACTTTCAATCGTTCCTTCGGGAAGGAAATCATGATGGCAGCTGCCGTTCCGACAAAGATGATGACAAGGGCTGCAGGGTTGAGTAGAGCGACTGGAGGCGCACCTTTTAAGATCATACCTCCGACTAGTGTGATGAGACCAAGGATGATCCCGATGATCGACACGATATCCATGATTGATGTGTGCCACCTTTCTGTATGTAATCCGTATAGGAACGAAAAATAAAAGAGCAGAAGACACTTCTTCTGCTCGGAAATCCAAAAACCGAGAATCAAGCGCCGTTTTCGTCGATTAGCATTTGAATGCTTTCGTTTCGTTCGTCACGCTCTATATCGGTCAGTACGTCGTATTTTTTTAACACTTGATACAATTCATTTAGAATCGGTTGCTCCAAATGTAATGATAAGAGTTCCTCGAATTGATAATACAATTGCGCAGGCATCCATTGTGATTGTCGTTCCAGCCTTCGCCAGACATCCTCAATCGAATGATCAGCCGTCTTAGGGTCCACTGTTTCCCTCAACCTCCTTTAATGATTACACGTCCACTTTTATCTAGTTTACCAAAAAAATTCGAAAACGTTTAGTCGATTGCATATTTCGATAGAACTTCTTAATTCGAGGGAGTATGATAAAGACAATTCTGTCTGAAAACAATCTAGGGGGAGTAAGATGTTCTCGCATAAAAGACGTTCACGACTCGCACGCTTCGGGCGTTTAGGTGAATTGATGTACCATCAGCTATTCGATAAACCGGCACGCTTCATCGCGACTGGCTTTACATTGACGATTTTACTAGGTGGTTTTTTATTGTGGCTTCCGATTTCACAACAAGAGGGGCAAGATGTATCTTTCATCGATTGCCTATTCGTCGCGACATCGGCAGGAACCGTCACAGGACTGTCACCGATCAATATTGCCGAATCCTATAATTTACTTGGTCAAATCATCATGATGCTTTTAATCCAAGTCGGTGGGCTTGGGTTCATGACGATTGCGCTCGTCTTGCTCAGCGTCACGGGACGAAAAATCGGGATTCGTCAGCGGATCATTATCCAAGAGATGTTTAATCTCGATAGTCCGGGCGGAACGATTCGTCTCGTTCGTAATATCATCGTCACGACGGTCCTCGTTGAGATCGTCGGTATGTTTTTGATTGCGCTTGATTTGTTCATTCAATACAAATACAGCTTCGGAAAAGCACTCTATTACGGTTTGTTCCACGCCGTATCTGCCTTCAACAATGCAGGATTCGCACTATGGGGTGATAATCTAATCGGTTTCCAACAAGATACGACATTCATTCTGACGATTGCAGCGCTCTTGATGATTGGTGGTCTTGGTTTTACGGTCATCGCGGATATCGCTGGTAAACGAAACTTCAAGAAAATTTCGCTCCATTCTAAATTGATGGTGCTATCACTACTCGTCATCAATGGACTAGGTGTTTTAGCAATGATGCTCTACGAGTGGGTTTCGAACTTGGGTTCATTAAAAGATGAATCGTTCTTCAGTGCGCTCCATATCGTGTTCTTTCAAGTCGTCACGACACGAACGGCTGGTTTCCAGACGATCGATTTAACGACGATGGTGCCGCTCTCGATCGGTTTGATGATGGTTTTGATGTACATCGGGGCAGGTTCCGCATCAACAGGTTCCGGAATCAAGGTCACGACGGCAGCGGTCATCTTGAAGAATGTCTGGACGTATATACGCGGACAGCGTGAAACGGTTCTGGTGCGACGGACTGTTCAGACGCAAGCGATTCAAAAGGCATATGCGATTGCTGTCTTTAGTTTATTGTTCATCGCTTTGATCACGACGTTCCTGGCATTGACCCAGCCGAATATTTCCTTTATTGGTCTATTCTTTGAGACCGTTTCGGCATTTGGAACAGTTGGTCTTTCTTTGAACGTAACAGCTGAACTCAATAGCTTTGGTAAGTTTTTGATCATGTTCATGATGCTACTCGGACGTGTCGGCTCCTTGACGATTCTGTTCACGTTCGCGACGCAACGAGACCGCACGATTCGTTATCCAAAAGAAAATATGTTGATCGGGTAACCGATAAAAAAAGTCCAATCGACTTCCCTTGTGGAAGAACGATTGGACTTTTTTAGTGTGTTGCGTGTGTTTGGTAATACTGGACGAGTCGAGGCATCGTTTCTGCAAGGTCTGGACAAATAATACCAGTGTCCCGTAAATCACGTAAGGCATGTGTCGTATCATATTGAACGGGATGAATGAAGTAATCAAGTGTCTGCCGTTGCATCTGAAGTCGTTTCGCGACAGCTGGAGTCAATGCCGTGCTAACGAGTCGAAACGGAACGATTCCGCGCGGATAACGCCCATAATAGGTGACGTGTAACATCTCAAAAATCGCGCGTGCGCCATGTGGGAATGGATCCGTCAGATGATAGGTCTTATTTCTTCCGACCGGTGCATGACTGAGATAAGCGGTCGCTTCAATGACGTAATCATAGGGCACGAGATTGACGAGTGCGTTTGCTCGACCTGGGTACGGAAGAGGGGCGAAGGATTGCAGGAGACGCATCGCGTTCAGAACGAAATACACCCCATCCCACTTCGGTGTTTCGCCCGTTTCGGAATGACCGACGACGATCCCAGGACGGATGATTGTATAGGGAATCGTTCCGATTTCTTTACGGAAACGTACCTCTGCTAAATATTTCGTTTCTTCATAAGCATTTTTAAAGGCACTTGCTTGTAACTCTTCTTCTAGAACCATTCTGGAACGAAGACCCGAGACATACGCTGTACTGAAGTAGATGTAGCGTTCTAAAGCACGACACGTATGAGCAAACTGTGTCACGTTCGCGGTACCGATTACATTGATTCGAAAGGCGGGTTCATATGCTGTTGCTAAATCATATAGCGCCGCGAGATGAAAGATGTGTGTGACGTCTTGTTGCAACATCATCCGCGCCTCTGATGATAAAGCAAGCTGTTCGACCGTGATATCGCCTTCGTGCAATACAAGTTGCTCCGATCGTAAGGATGTACGTTCTAGAAGATCCTGGCGTCGCTTAACAGCTGCGTTTCGTTCTGACGATAAATGAAGCAAATGAAAACAAGCGATTTGGTCCGGAACACGTGCCAGTTGTTCGATCAGTTTGGTCGCTAAAAAACCGGGGAAACCCGTCATGAAATAGGTCCGCATCAATTCCATTCCTTTCTTGGATCACGTTCGAGTACAACGGTGAAAGTCGAACCATCATTGATTTCTGATTCAACGGAAATCGCACCTCCGTGCGATTCGATGATTTCCTTACAGATGGCAAGTCCGAGACCGGTTCCGCCGATTTTCCGGATGTCTGAGTTATCGACCCGGTAAAATTTCGTAAAGAGCTTTTCAAAAGCATTTTGTGGAATACCGAGCCCGTGATCCGTCACAGAGAACGTTGCTTGTTCCGGATTGGCTGAAAGAATGACTCGAATATGATCCGCCTGTGGAGAATACTTAATGGCGTTCGAAAGCAAGTTCAAGATCACCTGCTTGATTTTGTGCTCGTCCGCAAAAATCAGAACAGGATCCTCTGGTAGTTCTAGATCAATCCGATGCGTCTCGACGGTTTCGCCATAGGCATCGACGGTTGATGCAAGAAGATCGCGTAACGAGAACGACGTGAAGGTATACTCCTGTTTTCCACCTTCTAGACGCTGAATGTCTAAAAACTCATTTAATAGCGTCGTCAATCGTTTTGTCTCTTCGTGGACGATCTCAACATACCGTTCGATTCGATCAGCCGATTGTTTTTTATATCGTAGTAATTCCATATAGCCAAGAATGGAGGACAGCGGCGTACGCAACTCATGCGATACTGTACTGACGAGTTCGTCCTTTACTTGATCCATCTTTGCTTCCTCTGTCCGATCACGGAAAACAAATAGGAAGCCATGACGAGAAATGCGGCTCTTCTCCTTTTTGATCGCAGTCGCATAAAATTCGAAATAAAGTGGACTGGACTCATTTGGTCGCTGTAACGTGAAACGAAACGATAGTTCAGAATGTTTTCCGGCGAGTAATTCTTCTACTTGTCGGAGCATCTCGAATCGAGTGTTCAAATCGAGATTCGGAATCAGACTGATTCGTTCTTGAATCTTACTTGGTGCAATGCCTGGGACATCGAGTAATTTGCGTGCTTTGACGTTCATGAAGATGAAACTCCCATCCTCTTCTGTCAGTAGGAACCCTTCATTGGATGCCTGAAGAATCGATTGTGTGATATCACGCTGACGCATGATGGCATTTTTTTCGCGTTCAAGCATTTTCTCAATCTTTTTTCGTTCTGTAATATCACGAACGACGGCGACACGCATCCGGATGTTGTTGTAGATGATTTCACGCGGAAACACTTCGATTTCGACAGAAGTTCCGTCGGCACGTTGACCGAGGACTTCGTACGGTTCTTCTCGATGCTCCTCGATGCGTTGCAAGACACGCGCGTGATGATCCGGATGAATCAATTCAAGCGTCGTCTTGCCTTTCATTTTCTCGAGTTTCGTCCGGAAAATGACTTCTGCTGCGCGATTGGCATCGATGATGATTCCGTGGTCATGAAAGATAACGGCTTCAACGACGGATTCCGAGAAGAGTCGGAAGCGGCGTTCGCTTTTTGTCAGATGCCATTCGATTTGTTTTTGCGGTGTGATGTCCTGAATGAGCAGGAAGTACGTATCGTTTGGCAACCGTGTCATATAAAGGCGTCCATGGAACGTTGAGCCATCCAAGCGATGATAGGTCCATTCATTTTCGGCTTCCCGTCCATGCAGTAAAAACAGTTGCGCGTCCGATAAGTCTTTTAAGTTCAATTGTTCGAGATGTTGACGGCGGGTAGCGATTTCCTTCGCATCATGTAGAACCGTCGCTTGGAGACCAATGATGTCTTCGGCATGCTCGAAACGGAATAAGGTGCTTGCCACTTCGTTACAAGTTTGAATCCGAAACTCCGAGTCGGTGATGAATAGAGCGGTATCTAGTGTTGAATTGAATAAGTCCTCGATTTTCAGGGGAGCGACATGGACAAGAAAATAGTCCGTTGCTTCAATCGCTGTGACTGTTAATTGATGTGTCGTTGAAATGACGGCTTCCTTCTGTAATGGAAAGAAATCATCCGTGATGGGAAACAGCTCCTGAACGGTTTCGATATTCGGAGTGTTCATGAACTGGTGTTGAAACGCGTCATTATGAAATTGAATCCTTCCATTTGCATCGATAAGAAGAACGGGGTCTTTCATAGCACGTAACGTCGCGTGAATGATTCGTAGCGATGAAGGAGATGAATGTTCTGCCATGAGCTACCTCCTGACTGGTCTTCGACCATGGATTTTAAGACAGTCTTTCCTCGTTAGTTTACTTCTGCAAGACGAGTCGTGTTTCCTGTTGAAGGAAGCAACCGACGAAGAATTTTAGTATAGTGAAAAAAAGGTCACGACGAAGTAGAGGGGAAAAGCACGATGAAACGATTAAAACGAAAACGATTGTTACTAGCAGCTTTGTTTGCAATGATAGGAATTTTCGGAACTTATTTTTTTTCGAGTTCTTGGGAACCTTTAATCTTAATCATCAGTATATTAGGGTGTATCCTTTTTCTTCTTTTGTCCATTTTAACGCCGTCGCTTGAAAAACGACTCGATCGAATGGAAGGACGAGAATTTGAAGAATGGCTTGCCGATTTATTTGAAACAGCAGGATATCGGGTCGAGTTGACACCTGCTTCACGCGACTTCGGAGCAGATTTGTTGATAGAGGATGAACGAGGGTATAAGATTGCCATCCAGGCAAAGCGATATAGTGCGGCTGTAGGGCTCGAAGCGGTTCAACAGGTCGCTGCCTCGGTTCCATTCTACGGGATGGACGAGGGGTGGGTCGTTACGAATTCGACCTTTACGGAAGCTGCGTATCAGCTAGCGGAACCAAATCAGGTTCGCCTCATTGATCGGGAAGAATTGCTCGCATTTGCAAAGGAGATGAACCTGCATTGAACATGTCGAATGATTGTCGACAAAAGGGGGTTGTCAATTTGGAGAAACGGTGCAATAATCATTTTCGTTAACGAAATATCATACAGATAAAGAAAGTTAAACTATACAGGATGTCTAAATAAACTGGGGACGAAAAACCAGCACGTTTTAGCAGTGAGAGGAGAATTTCTGTTGCGCAAAGTTGTCTATGTGCAGGGTTGCGTTTTTTCGCAAGGTCATGCCGCGATTTATGATGAAGCGCACCAAATGATCGGTGCGGTTCAACACGACGAGAATGGTCGTGTTCAAGTAATGAATGGTGAAGGTAGAGGGGTAGCGTTTGGTAAGTTCATTCCGACGTGTAAGAAGTGGGTCGTGATGAACCATGATGGACAAGAGGTAGGTCAAATGCGTGAGAAGTTTTCGCTCTTCTCGAAGAAATGTGAGTACAACGTGTATGAGCGTGGTACATTCACGATTTCCTTCGACCTGACAAAAGGAAAATTCTCCGTACGGAGTGCAGCTGGAGAAGTCGTTGCGGAATTGTTGCAAGACGGTGATGAGTACCGTCTCGTCAAGGATGCGGACAAACTCTCGATGTACGAACTACTCTCTGTCTTGAAAAGTCTGACGAACAACGTCCACTATAAATCACTGACAGCCGTCTAAATAAAAAAAGATGCCTTCCATGACATGGATGGCATCTTTTTTTCATCATGTCGTTTGCAGAACATGATGGAGACGTTGTTTCGCTTCGTGCGTCAAATGCGATACACGACGGGCATAGAGACACAGTTGGAGAACGTGGACAGTTTCAGGGCGGTAAGCGTTAATACGCTCGAGCGAGCGTCTGAGACGCTTCTCCGTTAATTCGATCGGACCACTTGTTTCTGCGTGTTGCGTATAGACGAGATAAAAATTAAGCGGACTGATTAAATCATCCTCATCAATATTCGGATTCTTGAAGACGATCGTCAGCAGTTCCCGTGTTTCTTCTAACGAGAAGAGGTGTTTTAAATCATCCAGTAGATAGATGATCGAAGCCTGATTGATCGAGTACTTCTTTCCGCGATGCGGTACGCCGATGATGTCCCGGACTTCACGTTTCGTCCAGTTCTGGATCGTCGTCGCTGACATATGTTCGCCGATCAGGGCATTTGCCAAATGAACGATTTCATTGATAGATAGACCATTTTTTAAGGGATCGAATTGTTTCAAGCGATTGATGACCTTCGGCAATTCTATGCCTTCCGTTGCGACGAGGGGTTCGATTCCTTTTCCTTCGTTCAAGCGTTGCAGACAACTTGATAATGTTTGGACTGCTTGAGCATCATACATTTCCAAAACTTCCTCTCTAGGACGTCATTTGACCTTATGTTATCAAATGAAGGTTCAATAGGGCAAATGGCAACTGAAACAACGTACAATAATAGGAAAGAAAGGGGGAATGACGATGGAATGGATAGCTGCTCTTGGCACGATTGGAATCGTCGGGCTAGTTCTCGTCATCCTGGAAGTCATTGGACGCCGTTTCGGCTTTTCTCCCGAGACGGTTCGGAAATGGATTCATATTGCTGTCGGTCACTGGGTATTTCTTGCGCTGCTCTGGCTGGATCACTGGTACGTGGCGATCGTACCGTTGTTATTCTTTGCTGTCGTGAATCTAGTGACACTACGAAAAGGAATCGGCCAGATGCACGACGTCGATCGTCCTTCTTACGGAACGGTCTATTATCCACTCGCTCTAGCGGGACTCGTCCTATTCTTCTTCGAACGACAACCGATGGCACTCGTTGCGGGGAGCATGGTGCTTGCCTGGGGCGACGGTCTCGCGGCTCTCGTCGGAAAACGCTACGGAAAGACGTTTTACGTCCGTGGTGAGACGAAACGATCCTTTGAAGGAAGTATCGCCCTATTTTTGGCGTCATTCCTCGTGTTGACCGTGACGTTCTTGTTTTATGAACAACCGGTTTGGCTCGCTGTCAGTTATGGCTTCTTGCTTGCGAATATCGCAGCCTTGATCGAAGCCATCTCATATCGCGATCTCGACAACTTGATCTTGCCATGGACGATCGCGGCACTCGTCGCGTTTGCTTTTTGACGTTCAGTCGCGTAACAACAATTGTTTGAAATAGAGAAAGCGTAATCGAATATAGTCCGGATACGCACGCCAACCTGCATGACGGATGGTCATATCCCGACACATATCCTGAAAGACATGACGATAGATCTTTTCTTCGGAATCGTCATAAACAGCTGCGAACAAGCCATGCTCGAGCATGTTGGAAAGACATTCGTCGAGCTTAGCGTAGAGGGTCTCGTCGCTGTCTTCGCGCAATGTAGCATGTAGCTTCTCATATTGAATACTTTGATTGACAGAAGCTGTCGCATGAAAGACGGTGGTTTTGTCGAGATGGGGTACGCCAAGGATTAATGCATAGAGTGCTTCCAACATGTCAATCGAATGACCGTTTAATTGTTGGATGGAATCAATGGCCATCAGCGTATCGATTCCAGATGCGCCAACCTTCTTTAAATATGTAAACGCATGAATAGCTGACTCCCCATAAAATTGACGATGATTGTAATGGACGGCAAGGAAACGATGTCCTGCTGGCTCTTCAGGGAACCGTGTGATGGCTGAAAGGAAAAACTGTTCTGCTTCGTGCATATATCCTTCATCTTCACTGATGATACCGAGGAGGATGTATCCGTGCACATGCTCACCGAGTTGCTGATGTGTCTCTTCGATCAGCCGGCGCGCTTGAGTGTGTTCGTTCTTGAAGTAAAGGGAATGAGCTGTAGCAATGTTGAGCAATGGATGAGATGGGACGAGAATACGTAAGCGCTCGGTTGCGGCAATACGTACGCTCTCTTCTGTATCGGATGTCAGTGCTTCGAGTAACGCGACTTCAGCGACGTGGCTCTGAAGTTCATGAGAATGGGCGGTTATGGTTTGTGTCATGTAATGAGATCCCCTCTACTAGTTCGAAATCATAAGTCTTCGTTTCTCATCATATGATAAGCCAGGTGGTGCCTCAAGAAGTAATGAAGAGATTCGCCTGGGATTCCTTCTTTTCATAAAAAATAGTCGATGGTTCCTCAAAAAGGAATCATCGACTATTTCTACTTTCAAGATCATGCATGTAGGTGAAGCACATCTTCAACGGATTTGTACGTGTATCCGAGATCGCGTGCGACCGCTTCGTACGTGACGAATCCTTGTGCGACATTCAATCCTTTTTCGAGAGCCTCGTTTTCAGCAAGCGCACGGTGTGTGCCTTTGTTCGCGAGTTCAAGGACATACGGGAGCGTTGCGTTCGTCAATGCAAGTGTAGACGTGCGTGGAACGGCACCCGGCATGTTCGCGACTGCGTAATGAACGACACCGAATTTTTCGTACGTTGGGTCATCATGCGTCGAGATACGATCGACCGTTTCGAAGATACCACCTTGGTCGATAGCAACGTCAACGATGACAGCGCCCGGCTTCATGCGTTTGACCATGTCGGCAGTGACGAGTTTCGGTGCTTTTGCACCTGGAATCAAGACAGCACCGATGACGAGATCACTTTCAGCGACCGCTTCAGCAATCGTGTACGGGTTTGAGATCAATGTGTTGATCGAGTTACCGAAGATATCATCGAGCTGACGAAGGCGTTCTGGGCTGACATCGATGATCGTGACATCCGCACCGAGACCAACCGCGAGTTTCGCAGCATTCGTTCCGACGACACCGCCGCCGATGACTGTGACTTTTCCACGACGAACCCCAGGAACACCTGCAAGCAGGATGCCCATACCACCGTGTGGTTTTTCCAAGAACTGTGCACCGATTTGCGATGCCATACGTCCTGCGACTTCACTCATTGGTGTTAACAATGGAAGTGTGCGGTTCTTTTCAACCGTCTCATAAGCGATTGCTGTGATGTTCGAATCAACAAGTGCACGTGTCAGTTCTGGCTCAGCCGCTAAGTGAAGATACGTGAACAATGTCAGATCCGGACGGAAGTATTGGTACTCTGAAGCGATCGGCTCTTTAACTTTTAGAGCGAGTTCGGCTGTTGCCCAGACTTCAGCAGCAGTCGCGATGATTTCAGCACCTGCTTTAACGTACTCTTCGTTCGTGAAGCCACTCCCCATACCTGCCATCGATTCAATGATGACACGATGTCCTTGTGCATGTAACGCTGCTACCCCGGCAGGTGTTAATGCAACACGGTTTTCGTTGTTTTTGATTTCCTTTAATACTCCAATGATCATGTGAACGCGATCCCCTTTCGCAAATAAACAAATCAATTTCTCTTCATCTTCAGTATACGAGAAATGAAAGCGTTCTACTTTATCGGTGTTTTCAAAAATAACCGATATCCTTTGTGAAAAATCACAAAGGATATCGGTCTGCTTTTAGATACAAATAAAGTAAGGAGCGTTCAGGTAAAGATTCCATTCGAATGCCCGCTTCCTCCTCGATCCGTCGCATCCGATAGAGGATCGTATTCGGATGGACATGGAGATGGGAAGCGACTTGTTTGACGTTTCCATCATAATGAAGGAACCATTCTAGCGTCTCACATAAGGAGGAGGCATGTTTCACATCGTAAGCACGCAGCCGTTCGATTTCTTCCAAGCGAACCGTCCGCCGTCGCAGACGCTCCGAGAAAATCGGTAAGAGCTGGAATAAGCCGAGGCGTTCGTAACGGGTCACATTCTTCAGCTCAAATGGAAAGGCGTCCTTTAAACGTAAGACGATGCCAGCTTCTTCATAACGCTCCGGAATCGCTTGGACGCCCGTGAAGACTTCACTACTTGCTGCGACGAAGTCCGTATAATCGAACCGCTCCGCGAGCAATTGTCGAAACGACTGGATGAAGGCGTCGAACTGCAGACGCTCTTGTTCTGCGTCCCGGTCGTTTGTGCTGATCCACAAGATGAAATCTGTTTCATCATACGCATAAAGTAACGGACGAACCGTCTGCTGAATCGTCAATAAATAGCGCAGGCGATCGGCGAGACGCGGTGTAATTGCCTCTGAAAACCGAATGACCGTCAAACGACTAATGCCGGGTGGTGCGACATGGAGTTTAGAGAACATCTTCAGGATTTCCGACTCGGATAATTCTTCATGTAATAACTCGAAGAAAAACTGTTCCGTCTGCTCTTCCTTCCGTTTTTTCTGCATGTCGATCGCCAGTAACTGACGTTGAGCAAGTAGAGCTCCTTTCTTTAAGTCCGCTAGTTCCGAAGGAGTAAACGGCGTGCTTCGAGCAATCGACCAAATATAGCCGAGAATTTCTGAATCTTGCTTGATCGCAATGGCGACACGGTCATTCAGTCCGACATCCGTGCGTGCCGAAATAATGAGTGGATCATCTTGTGTAGCAAGGCTCTGGATGACTTCATCTTTCCAGAGTTGGTCGATGACCGATTCCGGTACCCGGCGACCAATGATCGTTGCGACACGGGCAGGGTCTGTATCAGCCGTATGCGTACTATACGCAAGAAGGCGGTGATTGCGATCTTCAATCGTAATCGGGGCATTCAAGGCAATACCGATCGCTTCCGCTAAGTCGTCTAAGGAATGATATGAAGCTTCTAACATGAGGTTTCCCTTCTTTCTCTTTCACTCGATAGTTTTAGTATATCTTCTATTGTGTAAAATCACAAAAAGTATTCTTTTGTATTGTAAGAAAACACAACTACATGCTACGGTAAGCCTCGGAAAAGAGAGAGAGGATGAAATAGCATGGAAGTGTTACGTCTGATATCGACTTGGGTCTGGGGGATTCCGAGTATGATGTTGTTGGTAGGAACAGGAGTGTACTTTACGATCCGCTTACGTGGTCTTCAGTTTCGGCGTTTAAAACAAGCGTTTCAATTATCTGTTCAAAAATCAGGGCAAGGTGAAGGTGAAATCAGTAGCTTTCAGATGTTGATGACGTCCCTCGCGGCGACGATCGGAAACGGAAACATCGCAGGGATCGCAGTCGCCTTGACGATGGGCGGACCGGGCGCAGTCTTTTGGATGTGGGTCATCGGTTTAATTGGAATGGCGACGAAATATGCAGAAAGCCTCCTTGCCATTCTCTTTAGAAGTCGAAACGAACGCGGCGAAGCCGTCAGTGGACCGATGTATTATATCGAGAAGGGACTAGGACCTAAATTTAAACTACTCGCCATCCTGTTTGCGGTATTTGGTTTGATCGCATCGTTTGGTGTTGGGAATACGGTGCAAGCGAATGCGATGGCAACGGTGCTTGAGCAATCGTTCCGTGTGCCGCTGCTAGTGTTCGGCATTCTGCTCGCGATTGCGGTCTACGTATCGATTCGTGGTGGGCTCGAACGCGTCAGTGCGATCTCGACGATCTTCGTTCCGATCATGAGCTTACTCTATATCGGTGCCGCTTGTGTCCTTTTAGTATTGAAGGCAGATCAGATTCTACCAGCCTTTGGTTTAATCTTTGAGTACGCCTTCCAGCCGCTTGCGCCAGCGGGAGCCTTCACCGGTGTATCAATCATGATGGCGATGCAAGTCGGTGTAGCACGGGGGATTTTCACGAACGAAGCAGGACTTGGGACGGCAGCCTTGATTGCTGGATCTGCAAAAAGTGAGCGTCCGGTCGAACAAGGGTTGATTTCGATGACGAGTACCTTCATCGTGACCTTGATCGTTTGTACGATGACGGCACTCGTCCTTCTGACGACAGGTTTTTGGGATCCGTCAGGTGGGCTACATTCAGGTATGATGCATGATGCGAATCTTTCCGGGGCAGCACTGACAGCAACCGCCTTTGCGAGTGTTCTAGGATCATTTGGAGAATGGACGGTCGCTTTCTCCGTCTTCTTCTTCGGTTATTCAACGATCATTGGTTGGTATGTCTATGGAGAGAAGTGCTTGGAGTACTTGAGCGGTACGACACGCTTCAACGAAGGATACCGCGTGTTCTTTGCGCTCGCAGCCTGTTATGGTGCGGTCGCGCAATTAGAACCGTTGTGGCTGGTCGCAGATATTGCAAATGGATTAATGATGATTCCGAACTTGATTGGAATGTTGTTCTTGTCGCACTTAGTCATTGAACAAACGAGAGACTATGAACGAGCCGGTCACAAACGAGTGGCTTAACGGAAAAAAGCGGTGATGCCTGATAGGGGCATCACCGCTTTTCTGATGAGACGATTCATCCATTCGTTCGACGACGGCTGTAGACGAGGAGTGTCAGTAAGAAAATCAAACTAAGCGCAACGAGAACGGAAAGTGAAGCGACGTTCCAGCCGATGACTTCGAGTAGGACACTGACCGCAACTGTCAAATAGAAGATACCAAGGTACTTTTTGACGAACGGACTTTCGAAATGCGTCAACTGTTTCGCGCCAATCGGTGCTCCGAGCAAGGCGCCGACAATCAGCATGATCCCGACGAGGATATCGATATTAGTGCTCGCGACCGTATAGTTGACGAGTCCCGATAGGACGATCAGTAACGCGGAAGCAATACTCGTTCCGACTGCACGTTTCAACTCATAGCCAACGATCCCGACGAGTAACGGTGTGATGATGAATCCACCGCTGACACCGAGAAGCGAAGAGATGAATCCAGCGAACAGACCAGTGAAGGCAAGAGCGAGATATCGATTTTTCCAACCCGTCTGTTCACCGGTCGTTGTTTTCGGACGTAAGAACTTATTCGCGAAATAGAGTAAGAGTCCGATATAAACGATCGAGATGACGAGATGAGCACCGTTGACCTCCTCTAAACGAAGGACAAGTGGTGTCGCGATCGTCGAACCGATGATTCCAACGCCCCCGACGACAAGACTATCGCGCCAGACGACATTTTTAAGACGTAAGTGAGAGATCGTACCTGAAACCGTTGATCCGAGAGTCAACATGAGACTGGTCGCGATCGCAACACTTGGAGCATATCCTAAAATGAGTAGTAGGGGCGTCAAGATGATACCGCCACCGATTCCGAAAAAGCCGGAGATGATTCCAATGAAAAATCCGAGGATTAAGAAATAATAAAAAGCGAGATCCATGTTCAGTCTTCCTTTCCTTTTCTTCTCTATTATCCACTTAGTATGGCAATGAATGAGAAGAATGTAAAAGGGGACGGCTCCTTCAAGGGGGTTGAAGGAGCCGTTAAGGGGAACTTATTCTTTTGACGCGGCGACTTCCGTGGCTGCATCGATACCGGTATTGGCCTTGACTAAGATACGCTCGAAGTTACCGGCAACTTCGTTCGATTTCGTCAACAATGTCCCGACGATGGCTCCGAGGAAGCCAAGTGGGATGGAGACGATTCCTGGATTCGTCAGCGGGAAGAGGGCTTCCCCGACGAACAAGGCTGAACCGTCGACTGCCCAAAGATTTGGACTGAGTGCGACGAGAATCAGTGAAGAGAATAACCCGACGACCATACCTGTGACAGCTCCGCCAGTATTGAAACGGCGCCAGAAGATCGTCAAGAGAATGACTGGCAAGTTGGCACTTGCCGCGACAGCAAAGGCAAGCGAAACGAGGAACGCGACGTTCATCGTTTGTGCGAACAATGCCAGTACCATCGAAATCAAGGCGACGGCGATGGAAGCGAGTCGTGCTGCCGTCATCTGTTCTTTTTCCGTTGCTTGTCCTTTGCGAAGAATATGACTGTAGAAGTCATGGGCAAAGGCGGATGCTGCGGATAAGACAAGTCCCGCAACAACGGCGAGGATCGTCGCAAAGGCGACTGCAGCGACGAACGCGAAGAGTAAATCACCACCGAGTGCTTGAGCGAGAAGTGGTGCCGCCATGTTACCAGCAGCATTGGCAGCAATGATATCTTCAGAACCGACGAAAGCAGCGGCACCAAAGCCGAGGAAGATCGTCAAGATATAAAAGGCACCGATGATCCACGTCGCATATACGACGGATTTACGAGCAGTCGGAGCATCCTTAACAGTAAAGAAACGAATCAAGATATGTGGTAATCCAGCCGTTCCGAGAACGAGTGCGAGATTCAATGAAATCGTATCGAGCGGTAATTTGAACTTGTTTCCGGGATTCAAGAATGAATCACCGAGCGGTGTCGCTTGTTTGACTTCTGAAAACATCTTGAAGATCGAAAAATCGAACTTGGCGAATACCATGAACGAAATGACAGCTGTTCCTGCCATCAAGAGAATCGCTTTGATGATTTGGACCCATGAGGTCGCTGTCATACCACCGAAGACGACGTAGACTGTCATCAAGATACCGACAATGATGACACTTGTCGTGTAAGGAATTCCTAATAACAGTTCAATCAAGGCACCCGCACCAACGAGTTGCGCAATCATATAGAAAATCGAGATCGCGATGGAGTTCATGGCGGCGACTCCTCGAACTTTTGAAGCATTGAAACGAGCGGCAATCATATCCGCCATCGTGTACTTCCCAAGGTTCCGAAGTGGTTCGGCAACGAGGTACAAGACAACCAGATAGGCAACGAGGAAGCCGATCGAGTAGAAGAATCCGTCAAATCCGGCTAAAGCGATCATCCCAGCAATTCCGAGGAACGAGGCAGCGGACATATAGTCGCCGGCAATCGCCATCCCGTTTTGTGCACCAGTGAGTCCGCCATCCGCTGTATAAAAGTCGTTAGCAGTTTTTGTTTTACGAGCAGCAAAGTATGTAATGACGAGCGTCAAACCGACGATCGCCGCAAATAAGGCAACGGCAGTATAATTCATTTCGACTCCTCCTTGATCTGTTCGACGAGTCGATCAAAGGCACGTGCTTTTTTGCTGTACATCATGCAGAACGTCCACGTCATGATGAACTGAGCAAAAGCGAAGATCCAAGCACCCGTAATATCACCGAACACCGGCTGATTTAAAATCGTGAAATAGCTTGTTAAAATCGGAAGCGTAAAATAAAAAATAAGACAGAAACTGATGGCTGGAAGAATGAAGCCATTCTTTTGACGCATCAATTGTTGAAAGGTAGCGCTCTCGACGATTGCTGGAGCGGATTGAGTCGCTTCATTTTTTTGAACTTCGGACACTTGATGCATGAGGACGCCTCCTTTAAGGAATGAATGTAAATTCATTATAAGGATGTCGTTTCTGGAAAAGCTATCCTAATTTTTAAGAAGAAAAACTCATTATTATATTAATATTGGTCATACCAATTTAATGTAAGCGTTTGCAATATTGAACATTGTTTGAACGTTATTTTTATATATTAATTATGTCGGAAAATGATTCAAAAGACCTAGTGCCCGGAAAATGAGAACAACTTAAAAAGCCTGCCTATGGAATCATAGACAGGCTTGAGTCATTTTTCAGATGGACGTTCAATCTTATCTTCGATTTCCCGTAAATGATCCGCACGTTTTGAGAGCGCACGACGCTTCAGCCATTCTTCCGTACCGCGACTGACTCCCCAGATGGCGAGTAAAATCAAAAATAGAAGGACAAGACGCATCGGACGTTCAAGGAACGTGGACCATTCCTTTCCGATTAGCGAGAAGATGATGACGACGATCAGACGACCGGCACCAGCAGCGATCAAATACGTCCGCAGCGATAGTTGAATCATGGCGGAAATGGACGTGATGATGAACGCAGGCATGAACGGAAGCGAGAAAAAGAATCCGAGTGAGATGGGACTCATGTGACGAACACGTTCGATCCACTGTTGTGCGGCATGGTGTTTTTCAAGCCAACGCGTAACCGGACGACGAAATAGATATCGAATACAAGCGAAGACGACGAGTGATCCAAGCATGCTCCCGACCCATGATACGAGAACACCCATACCAAAACCATAGGTTGCCGCATTCGCGGAAATGATCAGGACGAGTGGCAGGAAAGGAAATAGAGACTCAAGAAACGGGGCAATCAAACCGGTGGCAGCTCCTCCAGGTAAGTCTTGGAGAAAGAAAATCATCTGCTCGATCCAGTCACGAAGTGTATGGAGCATTCGGAATCCTCCTTGCGAGATGTACTACTGTGTTTTATTTTACCTCTTTCGGATTCAGAAAGGGAATGAAATTCCTTGAAAGGGATTCAGGAATTGTGGATTGTACATTCGAAAGGGAGTTGGTATTATACTTAAATGGGTGCGTTTTGCAGGCGTTCCCAGCTAGTCAATAGCTAGACGCTTCGTTTGCCAACGTTCGTTTTACTGCAAAAAACTGACATGGGGGCTAATGAGGAATATGAAACCTTATCGCGTACTATTATTTTATAAGTATGTTCCAATTGAAAATGCGGAACAGCTAACGAAAGAGCATCTTGCTTACTGTAAAGAGCTCGGTATCAAAGGTCGGATTTTGATTGCACCTGAAGGAATCAACGGCACACTCTCTGGAACGGTCGAACAAACGGAACAATACATGAAGGACTTGACGGCGGATCCACGATTCGCTGACATCGAATTCAAAATCGATGAAGTCGAGGAGCATGCCTTCAAAAAGACGTTCGTCCGTTACAAAAAAGAACTCGTCACATGGCGTTTTGAGGACGAATTCAACGTACCAGAAGAACACGCTGCGTATCTTGAACCAGCAGAGTGGAAAGAAATGATGAAACAAGATGACGTCGTCATTCTCGATGTACGCAACAACTACGAATACGACCTCGGACACTTCAAGAATGCTGTAAAAGTGGATGTCAATGCTTCACGGGAATTCCCGGAGTGGCTTGACGAGAACGAGCATTTGTTTGAAGGAAAAAAGGTTCTCACATACTGTACGGGTGGTGTTCGTTGTGAAAAATTTACGGCGTACTTCCGTAAACGGCAACAGAGTGATGATATCTTCCACCTTAAAGGCGGAGTCGTCATGTACGGAAAAGATGAACAGACACAAGGAGAGGACTGGGAAGGCGAACTATACGTCTTTGATGAGCGTGTACAAGTTCCTGTCAATGCCGTCAATCCTTCTGTCGTCTCAGAATGTTACTACTGTGGAAAACCGGAGACGCGCTACGTTAATTGCGCAAACCCGGAATGCAATCGACAGCACTTCTGCTGTGAAGAATGCGAACCAAAAGTCATGCGTTCGTGTTCCGATGAATGCCGGGAGCATCCGCGCAACCGTTATGAAAAAGAGCAACAAGAAGAATTAGTATAAGGCACGCGTAAAAAGCCGGATGATTTCTTTAATAGAAACCGTCCGGCTTTTTTGTGTATTCAAGAGGATGGGAACAAGTAACGTAAAATATCTGGCAAACGTTTGGCCCAGGCCGTTTCATGATGGATTGCTTCCGGAATGATCGTATAGCGACTTTGAGCGAGTTTCTGTTCGACCGCTCGCGCTAAGACATCATTCGTGTGTAAATAATCCGTCTCGGTCATCGGACCACTCACTTCTTTTGTGCCGACATCCATATAACAGCGATGGGCAGTAGACAGCGACGGACTGCGCTCGATGAATTCAAGAAGTGAGGAGAAATTTGCCCATCCGGCCGTCGACAGGGCAGCGACACGCGTGATGACTTCCGGATACGCGAACAATCCATAAAGCGAAATGACGCCACCCATCGAGCTGCCGATCATCGTCGTATCGTCAGGGCGTGTCGCGTAGTTGGCATCAATGTATGGTTTTAACTCGCGGATGATCCAGTCCATATAGACCTTACCGTTGCCACCGATTGACGTCCGGTGCGAAGGATAGGCGCTCCGCATCAATAAGGCTTCGTCACTCCAAGGAGCATAGTCATCGTACCGATCCATTCCATCTTCTGGACTGTCAATCGCGACGACCATTGCCGGAATCTGTGTCTGTTGTAGTGCAAGATGAATCTCCCAGCCTTTTCCGAACGAGGCGGTTTCTCCACTAAAGACGTTTTGTCCGTCATGCATATAAATTACTGGTAAAGCTTCAGAAGGATCAAAATGTGGCGGACGATGAATTCGAATCGTCCGGTGGGTTTGTGATGTCGGTAGCGTCATTTCAATTTCCGTAATCGACAATAGAGTCACGACCTTTCAAAGATTTGCATAGTGCGCGGTACAATTGCGTCCGTTGTGTTTTCCGCCGACATAGAGTGCATGATCGGCTTGACGTAGCGATTCTTCGAACGTCCGTTGATATCTTTCTTCCACTGTATCAATTCCGAGGCTTATAGTTAAGGAAAGTCGGTGACCATCGACGAGGAAGGGGCGATCCATGACCGCATGGCGGACCGTCTCGGCAATCTGAATGGCAGCCTCTTGACTACGATTTCGCAACAAAAGTACGAATTCCTCCCCGCCATAACGAGCAGCGAAGACATCATCATGTTGCAGTTGGATCACCTGGATGCGTCGACCGAGTTCACGGAGGACGAGATCGCCTACTTTATGCCCGTACGTATCGTTGACGCGTTTGAAATGATCGATATCAAACAGAATCACGGAAAGCGGATAGCAATCAGCAGCGAATTCTTGTCGACCGTGTTCGTAAAAGGCGCGACTATTTGGTAATTCCGTTAAGGCGTCAGTCCGACTTTCTGTATAGAGTTGAACCGTTTCACGAGAGCGTTCTAGGACGCGACAAAAGATACGGAGTAGACGAGATAATTCGTCGGCATTCGTCGCATCATAGGCGTCTGCGACTTGATGGAACAGAATGATCGAGACATCGACTTCTCCGCTCGTAATCGAAGGAATTGCTAGCATTGAATGGCGATCGACAGGCAATCCGATTTGAATATCGTTTCCCCAGTCGCAACGAAGACCATAGATGATCGGGGTATGCAAATCGTCGGCTGTCAAAGAGTGAAACAGCGGTAACACATCGATCGGTTGCTTCGTCCGGATGTCATAGATGACTTGTTTCCGCTGTTGTTGAATCGAAATCCAGCCTTCAGAAAACGATAGCAGATGCGGTAAATCGAGAAGTAACGAGTCGATCGTCTCGCGTTCGAAGCGGGAGATCAATAAGTGTTCCTTCGCATCATCAAATCGTTTAGCATTATCATTTGCTTCAAGTGAGTCACCACGTTCTTGCAACAGACGTTTGAATAAAAAGAGAATCAAGGCGGAGACTGTAGCCGCGACAAGAGGACTTTCATCGTAGAACCAGATCCCAAGTAGAGCACTTAACATACTGATTCCGTAGACGAGGGACTGAAGCTTCACAAGACGTTGCCAATCGTATTTCAAGAAAAGAAAGCGATTGACGAGCAGACATTGGAAGTAAGAAACAAGGAAGACTGTGATCAAAAAGCCGATGAAGGGAATCAGAGCTTTTGTATACGTAAAGCTTGAGCCGATCGGTCCACCGAGCGCTTCATACGCAAATACCGGAAGCGAGATGTAGACTAAATCAAACAAGGCGTTGATTGGGTAGAGATAGGCGAAACGTTTCCAGCGAATCGCTTTTCGGTGAGACATGAATTGAAAGACGAGAATACCGACTTGGCTTAAAATCAAAGCGTACGTCAAACCGTAATTGAGGAATAAAAATAAAATGATTCCTTCTTGAAACGTATAATAAATGCCGCCACGACGGACATTATCGAACTGAAACAGGAGAACGAGCCCAAACAAATAAAGGGTATTGACGATGGAGATGGAAGGAGGGAAGGTAGGTGGATGAACGATGCCAATCAATAACAATGTCAAGGCGACGAGACTGAAAACGATCCAGCTCGTCCGGGCTACCTGTTGGTAGTAGCGCATGAAACATCCCTCTCCCTGAGAAGTATCTTTTATTCCTATACCCGAATTGTGGAAATTTTGATAAGCCATTTACCAAAAAAATAAGGTTGAGAGAAAAGAAAGAATTGCGTATAATGTGAAAGATATCGAATACAGTCGATGATGAAGAGAGTAACGGTTGATTTTCGTCAACTAGCGAATCAGGGAATGGTGGAAGCCTGAGGACGAACCGGTCGTGAAGCGCACTTCTGAGACGCTACCCGATTCCTGAAGGAAAAGGCGTAGCCGGGGGAACCCCGTTATCCCCGAACAAGGTGGGTGTCAAAAGGACACCAAGAAGAGTGGTACCGCGGTCATTCCGTCTCTTTGCGCGTGGCGCAAGGGGCGTTTTTTATTGCCAAAAATCAGTGAAGCAGGAGGAAATAAAGATGAGTTATAAAACGCAATACGCAGAAGTATTACATCAAGTCATGGAAGGTGCCTTATCGATTGAACAAATCGAACAACTAATCGAGCAACCGAAACATGAAGATCATGGAGATCTAGCATTCCCATGCTTCATGCTCGCGAAAGCATTCCGTAAAGCACCCAATATGATTGCTTCGGACCTCGCAGAAAAAATCGACGCGCCATTGTTCTCAAACGTTCAGGCTGTAGGTCCTTACATCAACGTCTTCTTGAATCGGGAAGTCGTCTCGCAAGAAATCGTCAACCAAGTTCTGACGGAAAATGAGGCGTTCGGATCAAGTGAAGCCAATGGAAAAACGATTGTCACTGATTTTTCATCACCAAACATCGCGAAACCATTCTCGATGGGTCACTTACGTTCAACGGTAATCGGAAACGCGCTCAACCAAATCTCACGTAAAAAAGGGTACGACGTCGTCGGGATCAACCATTTAGGGGACTGGGGAACACAGTTCGGGAAATTGATGGTTGCGTACACGATGTGGGGTGAGGAAGAAGCGGTCCGTGCAGAACCAATCAAGGAATTGTTGAAATTATATGTCCGGTTCCACGAAGAAGCGGAAACAAATCCGGCACTTGAAGACGAAGGACGTCTCTGGTTCAAAAAACTCGAACAAGGTGATGAGCAGGCAACAACGCTTTGGACGTGGTTCCGTGAAGTCTCACTTGTTGAGTTCAATCGTGTTTATGAGATGCTCGGAGTTAAATTCGATAGCTTGAACGGAGAAGCTTTCTACAACGACAAGATGCAACACGTCATCGATTTGCTTGAAGAAAAAGATTTACTCGTCGAATCAGAAGGGGCAATGGTCGTCGACCTCGAAGCAGAAGGTATGCCGCCTGCTTTGATTAAAAAGAAGGATGGCGCAACGCTTTATGCGACACGTGACTTAGCCGCTGCTGTCTATCGTCTCGAAACGTACCGTTTTGAGCAAGCATTCTACGTCGTTGGCGGCGAACAAGCGCTTCACTTTAAGCAATTGTTCGCAGTCCTGAAGAAACTTGGATTTGAGAATGTCGACGGAATGCACCATGTACCGTTCGGTTTGATTATGAAAGACGGAAAGAAAATGTCTACGCGTAAAGGTCGGATCGTCTTGCTTGAAGAAGTACTACAAGAAGCAATCGACGTCGCGAAGCAAAACATCGCGGAAAAAAATCCGAACTTAGCGAATGCCGAAGCAACAGCTCGTCAAGTAGGTGTTGGCGCCGTCATCTTCCATGATTTGAAAAATGAACGGATGAACAATATCGAGTTCGATCTTGAGCAGATGTTGAAATTCGAAGGTGAAACAGGACCGTATGTCCAGTATACGAATGCTCGTGCGCACTCATTGCTCCGTAAAGGTAGCTATGATGGCACACCATTCGCTGGCAGTGCCGATGACCATGCATGGGGTGTCGTATCGATGCTGAACCAATTCTCGACGGTCATCGATCGCGCGTTCACACGTCGCGAGCCGTCAATCATCAGCCGTTACGTCTTAGATCTTGCACAAAGCTTTAATAAATACTACGGACACGTCCGTGTTCTCGAAGATGACGCAGCAAAACAATCGCGTCTTGCACTCGTCAAGTCCGTCACGATCGTCTTGACAGAAGGTCTTCGTTTACTTGGTGTCGGCGCTCCGGAAGAAATGTAAGACCAATCCACGAATAAGAAGAGGTAGATTATGAAGACTGAGACGAAAGACCGATTACAGCAAGCTGCTTCACGGATGAAGCAGGAGCCTTTGGCAGAAACCGTCGCCTTCATGGCTGATTTTCACGGGAAACTCGCTGCTTGGTTACCGGGAGAGTCTGTCGATTTCGTTCACGATTTCGTGACGGCGCCGGAAGCTGATTTGATTGCTCCGATCGAAGGAGACGCGTTGCGCACGAAAGACAATTTTGAATTCTTCATGCGTAAAAAACAGACACGAAAAAAACTCGGCGAACTGTTGACGCTTTGGAAGTCGGCGCGCACGACAGAGACGTTGAGTCAAATCGATGCGATCGGATTGAAAAAATGGCTCGCTCGTAATGAATTCCGTTCGGAAGACAAGCCATGGGATTATTTGAACCGTCTGCATGTTCTTCTGTTCCTTGATTTGATGACGACGATCATCGATGATCATCGATTGACGAGTTTGCATGAGCAACTTGTCGGTACAACACCAGTCCCGACGAGCTTCGTACGTCGTCAAGGGGATGTCCGTCAAGTCATCGAAACATTCGCGGAAGAGACGAACTTCACACAAGTGGATGTTGTTAAGGCATCGCTTGTCCGTTATCTCTGATCAATAAGATACACGAACAAAAGCCGTCGAGCCCTGTGCCCGACGGCTTTTGTCGTATCTTCTTACTTCGCCTGATAGAATACGATCGTTTGTTGCTCTGAATCGTAAAGACACCATTCTCGTTCGAACATGACGGGACCTAGATTGACGGCATACCGTCCTCCTTTGATGGATAAAGTTTGACCTAGTGGGCTCGGTTTCGCGATGCCATTTCGAAACAAACCTCTGATATGACTATGACCAAAAAAGAGTAACGGTTCGCGTTGTTGTGACAGGTCGGGTAGAAAATCCCGCGACCAACTGAGTTGATCTCCATGAATCAATAACGCCCCCTCGATCCGTTGTTTTCGAGGGCAATCGCGTAATGCATCGATGACAGGAGATAGATGTGGTGGAACGAGCGACAGGATGCGCTCTTCTTGATTACCAAGTAACGTCTTAAAATCAATCAGCTTTAAAAAATCATCATCGAGCGTCACGACGAGGGAGAGCGATTCGAAAGAATAGCGCTTCGCTCGCTTTTTACCGACATGGCATTCATGAACATCACCGAGACAAAACAAATGCGCATCGGGAGCGAGCCGCCGTATGTCAGCTAGGACAGCCGCTGTGTCGGCTAATGAGCTATGAAGATCCGCAAAAAGGGCATAACGCATGATCGACCACTCCTTTGTTAAGGAGATACCCGAAAATGCGCTATGCCTATCTTTTGAATATGAGCGTTCAGATCAATCGATTAACGGAAGTTAATGAATTGAACGTCGACCGATAATGGAAGCTCACGAACGATTTGCATGACTTGTTGCAAGTCGTCACGTGATTTACCTGTGACGCGGATTTGATCATCTTGGATCTGTGTCTTCACTTTTAATTTCGATTCCTTGACGGCATTGTTGATCTTTTTCGCATCGTCACGATCAATCCCGCTCTTAAGGATGACGCGTTGGCGAACCGTATTGCCAGCAGCCTGTTCGACTTTTTCGTACTGCAGGTTTTTTGTCGGGACTTCGCGCTTAATCAATTTTGCTGTTAAGACATCTTTGACTTGATCGAGTTTGAAATCGTCATCTGAGATTAGAATCAAATCCTCTTTTTCGAGCTTCATGTCG
This sequence comes from Exiguobacterium sp. UBA5002, assembly GCF_002396765.1. Lineage (NCBI taxonomy): Bacteria > Bacillati > Bacillota > Bacilli > Caryophanales > Exiguobacterium > Exiguobacterium sp. UBA5002. The sequence continues at coordinate 7,672 of NZ_DGYQ01000040.1, read as the reverse complement.
CTCTTTGAACCTTTGAAGTCGAAGCGGTTCGTGATTTCTTTTAGTGCGATCTGAACGGCATTCTTGACTTCCTCGATGTTGATTTGTGACACGATATCAAATGAATTATCTTTTGCTGCCATGTTAATCTCCCCTTTCATTCCACTCTCTATTTTAGAGAGGAATACCGGAAGCGTCCACTGCTTTGAAATTTTGTTATAATAAAAACCATGAAATGAAAGGGGTGCTTAGCTTTGAAACAAACAGCAGACATGTTGACGCTCACACCGCAAGAACTGGATGAGCGATTTGCCTATAGTGGAAATGATTTAGGAGCGACCTTCTCAGAGACAGCAATTCGCGTGCGCTTGTGGGCGCCGACGGCAGAACGTGTCGTGATTCGTCTCTACAAGACACTACGCGCACGAAAAGTCGAAGAGGTCGAGATGGTGGCAGGCGAACGGGGAACGTACGTCGTTGAACTCGATCGAGCGGCATATGAAGGTTATTTCTATACGTTTCAAGCGAGCATCAACGGACAAAAGGTCGAGGCGGTCGATCCGTATGCGAAAGCCGTCGGAACGAATGGAAAACGCGGTGCGTTGATCGACCCGACAAGTGTGACACCAGAACGATGGATCGAAGAACGCCCACTGTTCCATTCTTCGCAAGACGCAGTTGTGTATGAATTACATGTACGCGATGCAACGAGTCATCCGGCTAGTGGTGTCGTCGCACGTGGTACGTTCACTGGATTGACGGAAGCAGGGACACGGACACCAAATGGCGGATTGACAGGACTTGATTATTTAGCGGATCTTGGTGTGACGCATGTCCAGTTGCTGCCGATCTATGATTTTGGCTCAGTCAATGAGACAGCGCCGAACGACCCGGATAACTATAACTGGGGGTATGATCCGATGAACTACTTTGCGCCGGAAGGTTCGTACTCATCGAATCCGGATGATCCACGAACGCGGATCCTTGAGTTAAAGCAATTGGTACAAGCGTTACATGATCGTGGGATCCGTGTCATCATGGACGTCGTCTTCAATCATACGTATGATGCAGCAACGGTTCCGCTCGGTCAATTCGTTCCTGGATACTTTTATCGTCAAGAGGCGGATGGGAGTCTCTCAAACGGTAGTTTCTGTGGAAATGATACTGCATCTGAACGTCTGATGATGCGAAAGTTCATTCTTGATTGTGTGACGTACTGGGCGAAAGAATACCATCTCGATGGGTTCCGCTTCGACTTAATGGGACTTCATGATGTCGAGACGATGAATCAAGTGCGCCATGCACTTGACCGGATTGATCCATCGATTCTGATCATCGGTGAAGGCTGGGATCTCGATACGCCACTTGATCCGGAAGAAAAAGCGAACTATTTCAACGCACCGAAGATGCCAGGAATCGCTCATTTCAACAACGGTTTACGGGACGGGGTCAAAGGCGACGTCCAAACGCCAGAAGACCGTGGTTTCATCAGTGGTGCATTTGACCGGACGAGTGAAGTCAAACGGGGAATCGCTGGTAACGTCTCTTCGCAAGGGTTTGCCGATGAGCCGAATCAAGTCGTCTCGTACGTCGAGGCGCACGATGATTTGACGATTTGGGATAAATTGACGGTGTCTCGTCCAGAAGACACGGAAGAGATTCGTCGGAAACGGCAAATGCTTGCAAATGCGATCATTTTGACGGGACAAGGGATTCCTTTCCTCCATGCCGGACAAGAGTTCTTCCGGACGAAAGACGGTATTCGTGACAGCTTCAATGCCGGAGAGGTCGTGAATCGTCTCGACTATGAACGGGCAGAAACAGAGCGTCCAGCAGTCGAGTACGTCAAAGGATTGATTGCCCTTCGTCGTCAGTATCCGATGTTCCGTCTCGCAAACGCGGCGATGATCAAAAAACATCTTCGTTTCCTTGAAGAAGAGGAAGGTGTCATTGCCTTTGAACTGAAGCGAACATATGAAGGATACGTCGAACGGCAGCGTGTCTATCACAATGCGACGGAAAAAGATATCACGATTGAATTGCCAAATGGTGAATTCGAGGTGTTAGTGGAGTCGGGTGCCGTTAAATTACACGCACCACGGTTGCACGAAGAAAAACAGTTAGTCGTTCCAGCATTGACGACTACGGTTATTGCGGAACGAAAAGCAGATTACAAGAAATACGCGGTAGCAGGTGGTGCAGCACTGACGATCATCGGATTGTTGTACGCAGCGAACAAGCGTCGTAAGAAAACCGATTAAATCAAAAAGGACGAAGCGCTATAAGGCTTCGTCCTTTTTTGCGTGGATGACAGTCCGATGTCAGCCTGTCATACAATTGATTTACGAAAATCATTGAAAGATTGTTTGAACATACATCTTTCGGGAACAATTCATATGTAGTATTTTAAATGTTGTTTTGACGTGAAAGGATGTACGTTGTATGTTCGGTTTCGGTGATTTATGGAAATTCTTTTTGTCGTTCTTTTTACTATTGCCTATCGTGACATTGATTCATGAGATGGGACATTACTTTTTTGCCCGATTATTCGGCGGAAACATGGAGATCAATATCGGTTCAGGAAAGTCGTTGCTTCGTGTTGGTCCGATTCGTTTGAATCGCGTCTATTTTTGGGATGGTTGGTGTCAATATGAGGCACTACGTAAGGAGACGAAATTCGCCAACATTCTGGTTTATGCCGGTGGATCGATTGCAAACGTGGCGAGTATCTTAGCAATCAATGGTCTGATTTACGCCGGTGTGTTCGAAGCATCAATCTTTACCTATCAATTCGCGTATTTTTCGTTTTATTTCGTCTTTTTCTCCCTCTTCCCGATCGATCATCCGAACGGTTATCCGAGTGATGGGAAAGCAATCATTAACGTCTTCCAGTATGGTAAATCAGAATATCATCCGCAATCCTAAGGTGAAAAATAAAGCCTCCTTCCACCGTTGGAAAAGAGGCTACTTACTCAAGATTCCGATTCGCTAGACGAATCAGGTTCCGTGTTCGCTTGTTCCTGCTCGAGTTCGACGAGCTTTTGAATCAAGATATGGCGTGGCATATGCATTAGTTGTTCAAGTGGTACGTTCAGACGTTTCGCAAGTTCGACAGCTGTCTCTGCGGATAATTGTAAAGGTTTCATCGTGTTCGTCCTCCTTTTTCCATGAAGTTAGTATAACAGGAGGTGCAAGCCGAGCGCATCAATAGTAGCGAGAAACTGAGAAGGTTGATACCGTATGAAGTAGGAAGTGATGCATATGTATAAACCTGCTGCAGAGCTGTTACTCCATGAATCCGTCTCACTGTTTGATCGCATCGGGGAGGATTTGCTTCTTTTTCGAGATCGCCACGGATTTATGAAATGTGATGCGGATTTAAGACCACTGTGGGAAACAGCATGTGCGTATGTTCCATTCTCCTGGTACATTGAGCCAGGCGGTGGACGATTGTTCATCGTATTTGAAGAGTCAGCTTATTTTGGTTTATTGGATTTAGAGCAAGGGCATTTAAATTACATTAAGCGACCCGCTGCTTTTTCCGAAGCATGGTTCAGTAATTTATTCTTGTGGCAAGATGATGAAATCTTCCTATACACGGCAGAAACGGACGTCGTCTGTGTGAACGTTCAAACAGGGGACTGGCGGTACTCAAACTATGAAGAGGCGCCGCTGTTCGGACGATTAGTTGAGCGAGGATATGATACACGTTTGACGTTCGAGCGATTCATCGCACCTACGACGATCATCTCCTATGATGATCTACAAGAACGGTATGTGATTTGGGATGCCGCGACGAATCAGGAATCAATCATTCCTTTTTCGGATTACGCGGAGTATTCACTCGTTGACCACCGGCACCAATTGTTTTCGATCACCGATTCCTCTCGGTTTTACTTGTATGAAAAGAGTCAGCTGAAATATAAGTTCGAGGGATGCTACTCCTCCGTTTTACTCAAAAGTGTGTTACTCGATGAAGAGGCGCGGCGTCTTGCGATCGTGTCGACATCGGCGACATTCGGCAACACATGGATTCAAATTTTTCAAAAGACGTAATGAAACATCCTTTTCGCTTTTCAGCAAGAAGGATGTTTTTTGTACGTTTATACAGGAAGGAGACGCATCATGGAACGGCTTGGTCATCTGATTAGTGCGTATTTTCGAGGAGTGTTGATCGTTTGGGGGCTTCTACTCGTCGTGCTTGGTTATTTTGCATATCAATTACCCGATCGTCTAGAAGGAAATGGATTTACACGTGACGGTGATTTTCAACGTGTCGAAACGGTGCTCGCTCAAGATTTTGGGCAGGATCCACATACGATCATCGTCCTATTTGAGAATCAAGAGAATCTACGACAAACGATGGTACAACATGTCGAGCGCTTCCGTGACATCAAAGGAGTCGGGAACGTCATTGGTCCCGTCGAAAATCCGCGAGCGATGCGGGACGATAAGGGATACGTGACAGTCGGTGTACCAACACTTGATGCGAAATGGGCAACAGCGGTCACACGTCAACTGGATGGTACCGGGATGATTCGGCTAACGGGTGAACCGGTCGTCGTTGATAATTTGAATACAGCGTCCAAAAATGACCTCATCCGAGCTGAGTTAATCGGAATTCCGGCAGCATTGATCGTCTTACTACTCGTTTTCGGTACACCCGTTGCCGCCATCTTACCCTTGATCATGGGACTCGTCACTTTTGTTTTGGGAGCCGGTATTCTTTATTTCGTTGCCGGACAACAAGAGTTATCGATCTTCGTCTTGAATGCGGTCGCAATGATTTCGCTGGCACTCGGCATTGATTTTTCGTTGTTATACGTTAATCGGTTCCGTGAAGAACGGCAGGACGGACAAGGGATTCGGTCGGCAGCGATTCGTTCGGTCGAGACGGCAGGACGCTCGATTTTATTTTCCGGAATCTGTGTATTCGTCGGACTTGCCGGATTGTTGTTGATTGATGTTGATGTCTTCCGCGCTGTCGCAATCGGGACACTCGTTTCGGTACTCGGGGCAGTCGTCAGTGCGTTGACATTATTACCGGCACTATTAATCGTTTTCGGGAAGGTAATAGAAAAAGGACGACTTTTCCGGCAACAAGCAGGTCGTGGAGAAGATCGTTGGCGCCGCCTCGCACGTTTCGTCATGAAGCGCCCGGTCGCAGTTACGATTTTGTCCTTATTGCTGTTGTTACCTTGTTTATTGCCGTTACGTGACTTGACGTTGAACATTCCGCAAGCAACTGCCTTGCCGGAATCCTATCCGTCGCGTCTCGCCTTTGAGTCGTGGGAAAAAACATTCGGAAACGATGGAACGGACGCCGTCCTCATCTTATCTGCTGATGCTTCCTCAGAGGTGGGACGAGAAAAAATCGAAGACGTGACGATTCGACTCGAGTCGGATCCCGATGTACGTTCCGTCGTATCCGCCGCAACGATTACCGAACAGCAACAAGTGCCGCTCGAGCAGTTAGTCGCTGTTCCGGCCGGGCGCGAAGCTTTGACGGCATTTCTATCAGAGAACGACCAAGCACGAATTGATGTTAACTTAAAAGGAGATCCCGGCGATGCTGCTTCGCAAGACTGGGTGCGAAAGATGCAAGCGGACGGTTATCTTGTCGGGGGACCGGCAGCCTTCAATCAGGAAATTTATGATGCCATTGAATCGAAACTCCCACTAGCAGTCGGTGTCGTCGTCTTGGCAACGTTCATCATCCTGCTGATTGCGTTCCGGTCCATCTTGATCCCAATCAAGGCGATTCTGATGAATTTGCTTAGTCTAGGAGCGACATTCGGGTTACTCGTCATCTTGTTCGAGTCCGGCGCAGTTCTTCCGCAGGAGACGATCGGCATTCTGACACCAGTCTTCATCTTCTCACTCGTCTTTGGTTTATCGATGGATTATGAAGTGTTCCTCGTCTCGCGAATGGAAGAATATTATGACGAGACAGGCGATAACGATTACGCGACCGAGATGGGGCTTGCGAAGACGAGTAAGATCATTACGTCTGCTGCCTTGATCATGATCGTCGTCACAGGAGCGTTTGCCTTCACGGGCGTCAGTCCAATCAAACAACTAGGCGTCGGTATCGCGCTTGCGATTTTTATTGATGCTACGATCGTCCGGATGCTCCTCGTCCCCGCACTGATGAAACTATTTGGTCACTGGAACTGGTGGTGGCCGGGGGGGCGCCGTAAAGCAATCCGCAAGTGACACATTGCGTAAGCACATCAGTAGCTATTCAGAGGAAGACGAGCGTATACTGTCGATATTCAATTCAAGAAACTAGAGGAGGCACTTCACTCATGGCAACTCAAGCAATGTTTGAACCATTTACATTACCAAACGGTGTGACGCTGAAAAACCGCGTCTTGATGGCACCGATGACGAACTATGCGGCACAAGAGAACGGCGAAGTATCGGATGCGGAACTCGCGTACTATGCAGAACGTTCAGGCGGCGTCAGTGCGGTCATTACAGCATGTGCGAACGTCACGGCAGACGGTCAAGGATTCCCGAATGAGTTCGGTGCGCATCGTGACGATCTCGTTCCAAGTCTGAAGCGACTCGCAAAAACGATTCAAGATAAAGGCGCAAAAGCGATCTTACAAATCTTCCACGCTGGTCGTATGGCACCACCAGAACTCGTCGGTGGACAAACAGTCAGTGCAAGTGCTGTCGCACCCGTACGTGAAGGGGCAATGACACCTCGTGCGCTAGAGGCGGAAGAAGTTGAAGCAATCATTGAAGCATTCGGTCAAGCGACACGTCGTGCGATGGAAGCTGGATTTGATGGTGTTGAGATTCACGGTGCGAACACGTACTTGATTCAACAATTCTTCTCACCACACTCAAACCGTCGCGAAGACAAATGGGGCGGTAGCTTAGAAAAACGTCTCGCCTTCCCATTAGCGGTCGTAGATGCAGTCGAAGCTGTCGCGAAACAGGATCCTTCGTTCATCGTCGGATACCGTTTCTCTCCAGAAGAGATCGAAAATCCAGGAATCACACTCGATGATACGATGCGCCTCGTCGATGAGCTAGCGAAAAAAGACCTCGATTACTTGCACGTTTCCGTGATGGACTTCTTCGCAGGTTCGATTCGTGACGAAAATGCAACGACATCACCAATCACGCTCGTCCAAGAACGGGTTGGCGAACAAGTACCTGTCATCGGTGTCGGATCGCTGCACACAGCGGACGAAGTCGAACAAGGTTTGGCTGTCGTTCCAATGATCGCTCTCGGTCGTGAACTGATCATGGAACCGAAATGGGTTGAAAAAGTCGAAGCGGGTGACCTTGCGTCAATCCGGACCGAACTTGATCCAGAAGCACAAGCAGAACTCGTCGTTCCAGATGCATTATGGGCAGGCATCACAAGTCGTCCAGGCTGGTTCCCGATCAAACAAACAAGCAAATAATAGAACAGCATCAAAAAGCACTCTAGATTTCGTGTCTAGAGTGCTTTGAGACTGAAGGTAAAGTGCAATTTTTCTCTAACGAGAAGGATTGCGCTTTTTTGTTCGTCTCGCATCGTTTTCCTGGGACAAGCATCGCGCCGCTTCGCTTCGCTGCAGGGTCGCTCTTGCTTGTTTTTCCCTAGGAAGCGATGTCGAGTGAACAAAACGCTTCTCGAATCCTTCTTCTAGAAAAAAACGCGTTTCACACCACTCTGATATGCTCCCCAAAA